>JAPUES010000138.1 GCA_027492445.1 Sporomusaceae bacterium
CTGCTGCATCAGCTCAAACGGCAGCGACATCTGCTCAAGCATTAGTAACTGAAGGTACCAATGCAGGCGTAGATGCAGCTACTACAGGTATGGCGATAGCAGCAACTAAAACTGCAGCAGATAAAGCTGTTCTATCGGTAACAGCAGCGAAAACTACTGCTGCATCTATAGCTTCCGCAGCTGCTTTAAATTCAGCTAGAAATGCCAATGCTGCCGCAGCTGGAGCCGCTGCAACAACTGTACCGGCTGCTACAGCAGCAAGTGTATTGGCCGCGGTAAATGCGGATCCTGGTGTCTCAGCAGCAGATAAAGCAGTTGCTGCAACTGCAGCTGGTATTTTAGTGCCACCAGCTACAGCGGCTAGTGTGGCCGCTGCTATGGCCAAAAATTTAGCGACAGCCCTAACCGCAGCAAATACTACTTCCGATGTTCCCACATCTCTTAAGGTTTATGCTTCCTCAGGGACGGCCTACGATTTAAATGGAACTTTTGAAAAAACGGGTGCCAATACATGGGCCTTTACGCCTACCAATACGATTACAGATGCTACGGGGGCTACGACTGCTAATGTGACAACAACACCAGCCAATACGCCGGTAACCATCACTTTTAGCGATAGTGGGGCATTTATTGCCAGTACTACTCCGTATACGCTGACAATTACACCGATTGTTCCGCCAGCGCCAGCGGCAGGACCAGCGCCCTTTACAGTAACCCCTGATTTTTCAACCATGACTCAGTTTGACAGTAAGTCTACAGCTATGGCAACTAAAACAGATGGTTATGGTGCTGGTAGTCTAGATAAATTAACCATTAGTCCCAGTGGTATGTTTGCAGCCACGTATACGAATGGTATAACGCAAAATTTAGCGCAAGTTGCCTTATTTAAATTTGATAATCCAGGTGGCCTTGAGAAGTCTGGTGGAAATATGTATACGGAGTCAAACAACTCAGGCATGGCGACTAAGGACCAAACGAGTAGCGTTAATCCTGGTAATTTAGAAATGTCTAACGTAGATTTAGCGCAACAATTCAGTGATATGATTGTTACCCAACGTGGTTTTCAAGCGAATTCTAAAATTATTACGACCACGGATACCATGCTTGAGGAACTTGTAAATCTCAAACGTTAATGCTAACAGTAGGGGGGGGATAGTGCCCCCCCAAAAAACATTAGGATATTCATACAAAGGAGGCCCCAATATGATAAAAGTTACACGTCTTAAATCCCAAGAAGAATTTGTCTTGAATGCAGAGTTAATTGAAACTATTGAAGAAACCCCCGATACGGTGATTACCTTGACTAGTGGTAGAAAGCTTATTGTGGAAGATCCTATGGACCAAATAGTTCGCAAAATTATGGATTATAGAAGAGCCATTATAGGTAAATTTAGATAAGTAGTTTCTATCTTAAGGCTAAAAGGAGGTGTAGTAGTGGCTGAAGAGGAAAAAAGCGGAAAAAAATTCCCCATGATGCTTGTTGCCGGGATGATTGTATTTGGTTTATTATTAGCTGGCGGTATTTCTTATTTTATAGCAACTAAAATCGTAGCCGATAAGGGGGTAGATAAGAAGGTTGTCCAGCGTGAGCCAGGTGTATTTATGAGACTTGGTGATCCGAAAGATGGTTTAATTATTAATATTGGCGGTTTAAATAGTGGACGTTATTTAAAAATTAGTATGATTGTGGAATTAAAAGTAGATAAAAATGCAGTGCCGGCAAGTGGAAAAATGCCCTCACCAGATGAAATAAAAATTCTTGATACAGCTGTATACGTACTGAGATCACAAAAAATTGAAGATTTTGATCCACTTAAACAAGAACAATTAAAAGAACTTATTAAAAATGAGATTAACAAAGCCTTTGGTGATGAGAAGGTTTATGAGGTATATATCACCAACTTTGTATTGCAGTAGCTTTTAGTAGCAACATTGTATTATAATAGTTACTAAAGGGGAACAGGAAGGAGGGGGAGTATTGGCAGGATCGGATGTATTATCCCAATCTGAAATTGATGATTTGTTATCTGCCTTGTCCACTGGTGTAGTATCTGCTGAAGAAATTAAAGACGAGCAGAAACAAAAGAAAATTAAGATTTATGATTTCAAACGGCCTGATAAATTCTCTAAGGATCAGATCCGGACTTTGTATATGCTACATGAACACTTTGCCCGGCTGATGAATACCTATCTTTCTGGTAGTCTTCGGACCATTGTGCATATTGATGTTGCTTCCGTTGATCAGTTAACCTATGAAGAATTTATTCGTTCGTTGCCAAATCCCAGTGTTATTGGTGTTTTTAAGATGGCACCGCTGAAAGGTAATGCGATACTAGAACTTAACCCCAATATTGTTTTTTCCATTATTGACCGATTGTTTGGCGGACCTGGTTTACCGCCAGCCAAAACTAGGGCTTTAACCGATATTGAAGATGCAATTATTAGAAGAGTGATTAATAAGACCTTAGAATGTTTTCAGGAAGCTTGGAAACAAGTTGTTGCCATTGAACCAAAACTAGAAATGATAGAAACAAATCCACAATTTACCCAAATAGTACCGCCGAATGATATGGTAGTTATTATTACTTTACATATCAAAATTGGTCAGGCAGAAGGTTTGGTGAATCTTTGTATACCTTACTTGGTAGTAGAACCAATTATGTCAAAATTAACAACTACCTATTGGGTAGCATCTTCAACCAATAAACATGGATTGCCTGAACATAGTGATGCAATACAGCGTAAGGTGGAAAAAACACTAATTCCTATGTTAGTTGAACTTGGACGTGCTTCTGTGACTGTTCAAGAATTATTAGGCTTGGCAGTGGATGATGTGCTACAATTAGATAATAAAATAACCAATGATTTAAATATCGTAATTGGTCACAAAGAAAAATTTAAGGGTAAGCCGGGGCTTGCTGGGAAAAAAGTTGCAATACAAATTACACAGTTAGTTTCCGAAGGAGATGATAATGATGAGTGAAGGTTTTCTTTCACAAGAAGAAATTGATGCTTTACTAAGGGGAGATCCAATTTCATCTCCTGTAACGGCTGATTTATCAGATATAGAAAAAGATGCCCTTGGTGAGATTGGTAATATTTCCATGGGGAGTGCCGCAACAACTTTATCAGTACTCTTAGGCCGTAGGGTATCCATTACGACACCTAGAGTCTCGGTTGTTAGTATGGAAGAAATCAAAGGTCAGTATCCTCTACCTTATGTCGTGATTGAAGTTGGGTATACACATGGTATTTTAGGGACAAATGTACTAGCCATTCGTGAACAGGATGCTTTAATTATTTCAGATTTAATGATGGGGGGAGATGGAACAAATCCACCGACAGAATTAAATGAGTTATATTTAAGTGCTGTGAGTGAGGCTATGAATCAAATGATGGGCGGCGTTGCGACTTCCATGTCTACCATGTTTCGCAAGAAGATTGATATTGCACCACCTAGTATTAATTTGATCGACTTTGCCGTGGCTGCCAATATTACCAACGCTGTTCCTAGTGATGAACATATTGTTAGCATTGCCTTTCGTATGGAAGTAGAAGATTTAATTGATAGTGAGATAATGCAAATTCTTCCCGTTAATGTAGCGAAGGAAATGGTCGACAATTTAATGAACTCCATGCAACCTGCAGCTGTAGAGCCTCCAGCGCCAGCCAAACCAGCAGCGGCACCGCAACAGGCACAGCCACAAATGCAACAACCGCAAATGCAGCAACAACAAGTTGCCATGCAAGTGCCAAAAGCACAACCAGCTCAGCATGTTAATGTTCAGCCAGTGCAATTTGCTCCCTTAGTTCAACAAACTATGCCAGTTGTTGATAGTAATATTAGTCTTATTATGGATGTTCCCCTACAGGTGACGGTAGAACTAGGGAGAACTCGTAAGTTAATTCGCGATATATTAGAGTTATCACCTGGATCAGTAATTGAACTTGATAAACTCGCAGGGGAAGCAGTGGATATATTGGTCAATGGTAAGTTAATTGCCAAGGGTGAAGTTGTCGTTATTGATGATAATTTTGGTGTGAGAATTAAGGATATTGTCAGTCCATTAGAACGTACTTACACCTTACAGTAAACTTTATCCATAGAAAGAATCTGTTGATAATAAAATGAATTAGGGGGAGATAGATGAATGGCTATTAAAGTATTAGTTGTTGATGACGCAGCTTTTATGCGTATGATGGTTAAGGATATTTTGAGTAAAAATGGATATGAGGTAGTTGGTGAGGCTGAAAATGGTCTTAAAGCGGTGGAAAAATATCAGGAATTGAAACCAGATCTTACTACCATGGATATTACGATGCCAGAGATGGATGGTATCACTGCTGTTAAGGAAATTAAAAAAATTGATCCAAGTGCAAAAGTAATTATGTGTAGTGCGATGGGGCAGCAAGCCATGGTTGTGGAAGCTATTCAAGCGGGTGCCCGAGATTTTATTGTAAAGCCATTTCAACCTGACAGAGTGTTGGAAGCTGTTCGTAAAGCTGTAGGCTGATAATGAGTAGGAAGTATAGTAAAGGGTTCTGTATCATATTGCTACTAGGTATTCTTGCAACGTCTTTTTTAGGAAATGTCTATGCCGCAGAACCTACTGGAGAGTATTTACAACACCAAGAAGCGAAGCCGGCAGGGTCTTCCTCTGCATTATCTACTTTAAGTTATATTTTTTCCCTAATTATTACCTTTGCCCTAGTGATTGGTTTGGCTTATTTTGCATCCCGTTTTCTAGGAAAACGCATGGGGATTTCCTCTGCCATGGGCAATCAAAAAATAATTTCTACTTTATCACTGGGGGCGAATCGGGGAATTTATGTGGTGGAAATTGCAGGTAAGTTCTTGGTGCTTGGAGTTACGGAGCAGAATATTACTGTATTACAGGAAATTACTGACTCCCTAGAAATTGAAAAGATAAAAGCAGAGCAACTTTCCATACCGGATATACCTTTTGAGAAGGTATTCCAAAGGCAGCTTGCTTCTTTACAAAAATTGTCTCCTAAATTTCCCAATGTCTTTAATTTGCAGCAGAAAGACGAGGAAAAACAGGAAGGTGAGAAGAGGTAACACAAGTGTTAAAACAGCAAAATATAATGAAAAGTGTACTGGTTTTTCTTTCTTTATTTATTATTACCTCTTTTGCAGAAGCTGCGCCCTTAGTACCGATTCCTAGTATTTCTGTTGGCGTGGAAGCTGCGAGTAATCCCCAAGATGTTGCTTTAAGTTTGCAAATTTTACTAACTTTAACAGTACTAACCTTAGCACCATCAATTTTAATTATGATGACCTCTTTTACACGTATTTTAGTTGTACTTTCTTTTTTACGCAGTGCTCTTGCTACACAACAAATGCCACCGAATCAAGTATTGATAGGGTTGGCATTGTTTATTACTTTTTTTACTATGTCTCCCTATCTTGAGCAGGTTAATAAGCAAGGGCTTCAGCCGTATTTGGCAGGTACAATTAATCAAGAAACAGCCATTACAGCGGCATTACAGCCCATGCGCACGTTTATGTTTAAGCAAACAAGGGAAAGTGACTTATCGTTATTCGTAAATTTATCGGAAGGACCTCGTCCCAATTCTCCAGAAGAGGTTCCAACCATGATTTTAATACCTTCTTTTATTATTAGTGAACTTAAAACGGCATTTCAAATAGGGTTTTTAATTTACATTCCCTTTATTGTCATTGATATGGTGGTAGCCAGTACTTTAATGTCCATGGGGATGATGATGGTTCCGCCAGCGATGATTTCTTTACCTTTTAAGCTCTTATTATTCATATTAGTGGATGGCTGGCATTTGATTATTAGTTCCTTAATAGCCAGTTTTCATTAAAGGAGAGTTGTATGACTAGTGATATGGCAATTCAAATTGGCCGGGATGCATTATATATGGTAATGCTGATATCCGCTCCCATGCTTGGTCTTGGTTTATTGGTTGGGGTCTTGGTTAGTATTTTTCAGGCCACAACTCAAATACAAGAACAAACCTTGGTATTTATTCCTAAGATTGTTGCAATTTTCGTTGCAATTTTGATTTTTGGACCTTGGATGTTAAGTTTGATGGTGGATTATACCAGGGAAATTTTTAGTAGTATGCCTAATATGATACGCTAATGTAAGGAGTAATGATCTGTGGATTTTTTTGCTTTAGTGCAAAATCAATTAGGCTTTTTTTTGTTGATTTTTGTACGTATTACTGGCATATTTATGATGGCCCCTATATTTGGCAGTCGCAATGTTGCAGGTCGAATTAAGGCTAGCTTAGCGTTGATTCTTGCCTATATATTATTCCCCTTAGTTTTTGATAGTACGATTCCGATACCCGAGCATTTTTTATCCTATCTCTTTGTAGTTGCTGGAGAACTTCTTGTCGGTTTAACCTTGGGTTTTGTCAGCTCCTTAATCTTCTCAGCCATACAGATGGCTGGGCAATTATTAGATATGCAAATTGGTTTTGGTATTGTTAATATTATTGATCCTTTATCGGGGCAACAGGCTCCTCTTGTTGGGAATTTCAAATATATTTTAGCGCTCTTAACTTTTTTAGCAACGAATGGACATCATGTTGTATTATCTGCCTTGTTTTCAAGTTTTAAGTTAATACCGATTACAGGGGTTACAGTACAAGTCGGCATTGCCGAATTTATGGTGGATATGATTAGCGGTATGTTTGTTTTTGCTTTAAAAGTAAGTTTACCCGTTCTGTTATCTTTATTGATTACGGATATGGCGCTTGGGATATTAGCACGTACGATGCCGCAAATGAATATTTTTGTTGTTGGTGTGCCGGGTAAGATTGCTATCGGCATTTTTGTCCTATCTATAGCACTACCTTTTTATATCTTTTTTTTGGAGTTGGCATTTGATGGGATGTTTAAAAATATTTTTACCCTTTTATCCTTCCTTAAGTAAAAAGAAAGTAGGGGAGGTAAGGACAAGGGACTTTTTTGATTTACAGCGATTTGCAGGAGAAAAGACGGAAGAGGCTACCCCAAAAAGAAAAGCAGAAGCTAGGGAAAAAGGGCAAGTAGCGAAGAGTATGGAAATTAATTCTGTATTTGTTATTGTAGCTGCTTTTTTTACCTTAAAGACAAGTGGAGCTTATATTTATGACCAATTAGCGGGTTATATGAAATATACTTTTACCCATTTGTTTTTACCGGATTTAACAATCCCGACAATTCAGCAGATTTTTATTGGTTTTGGTATTATCTTTCTTAAAACAGCATTTCCTGTGATGTTTGTAATTGTAATCGTTGCCTTAGGTATTAATTTTGCACAAGTTGGTTTTAATTTTACAATGAAACCTCTAATGCCTGATTTTAACAAAGTAAATCCTTTATCGGGTTTTGGAAGATTATTCTCAAAACGTTCTATTGTTGAACTATTTAAATCTTTATTTAAAATAGCGGTTATTGGTACCGTTATGTATCGGTTCATGGTAAATAATACCCAACAAGTTCCTGGTTTGATTAGTGCTGAGTTAATTGATACTGTGCATTTAACGGCCTCTCTTATCCTAGATTTAGTCTTTAATATTTGTATGGTTCTCTTTATTATGGCAGTATTTGATTATATGTATCAATGGTGGGAAAACCAGGAAAGTATGAAAATGAGTAAAGATGATATTAAACAAGAATATAAGCAAATGGAAGGGGATCCTCAGCTGAAGGGGAAAATAAAAGAACGACAACGGGCAATGTCTCGGCAACGTATGATGCAAGAAGTTCCTCAGGCTGATGTTGTGGTAACCAATCCAACCCATTTTGCTGTGGCGTTAAAATATGATCAAGATATGTTAGCCCCTATTATTGTTGCCAAAGGTAAAGACTTAATTGCACAAAAAATCAAAGAAATTGCCAAAGAACATAAAGTTATTATTCTTGAAAATAAAATGTTGGCACGGACGTTATACGCTTCTGTTGAAATCGGTCACCCTGTACCTCATGAATTATATCAGGCTGTCGCTGAAGTGCTAGCATATGTTTATAAATTAAAAAAACGTTTATTATAAGTAAAAGGAGGGAAAAAATTGGCTACTCAAACAGCACCATTTTCATTTTTATCTAAATTAGCTAAATACAGTGATATTGTAGTGGCCCTTGGGTTAATTACCATCATAATCATGATGATTATTCCTTTGCCGCCTTTTTTATTGGATTTGCTATTATCTTTAAATATTACGTTTGCTCTTATCATTATTATGGTGGCTGTTTATAATATAGAACCTTTAGACTTTTCCGTTTTCCCTTCCCTACTATTGATTGCAACATTGTTTCGATTAGCTCTTAATGTTTCTTCCACCCGGCTTATTTTGCTCGATGGCTATGCTGGGGAAGTAATTATGGCCTTTGGCAATTTTGTTGTTGGTGGTAATGCGGTGGTTGGTTTTATTATATTTGTTATTTTGGTTATTATTCAATTTCTTGTTATTACGAAAGGTTCGGAACGTGTGGCCGAGGTAGCTGCTAGATTTACCCTAGATGCGATGCCAGGTAAGCAAATGAGTATTGATGCGGATTTGAATTCAGGTGCCATTACAGATGCTCAGGCCCATCAGCGTCGAAATAGTATTCAGCGAGAGGCTGATTTTTATGGAGCTATGGATGGTGCGAGTAAGTTTGTTAAGGGCGATGCCATCGCAGCAATTATTATTATTGTAATTAATATTGTTGGTGGCTTTATTATTGGTATGGTGCAACGGGACTTAGGAGCAGCGGAAGCGCTACATAGTTATACCTTGCTAACGGTTGGTGAAGGACTAGTAAATCAAATACCTGCCCTACTTATTTCTACTGCAACCGGTATTGTCGTAACAAGGGCTGCTTCAGAATCGAATTTAGGTAATGACCTAGTCGATCAGCTTTTTAGAACACCACGCGTTTTTTATATTGTCTCAGGAGTATTATCGGTAATGGCACTTGTACCTGGTTTACCAATGATTCCTTTCTTAAGCCTTGGCATACTAGCTTTTATGATTGGCTATATATTACAAAGCACTGCAAAGCATGCCGAAGAATCTAAGGTAAATATTCAAGAAGAACAGGAACAAGAAGAAGTACGAAAACCAGAAAATATTGTCTCTTTATTACAAATTGATACGATGGAACTTGAAATAGGCTATAGTTTGATTCCCATGGTCGACGTCTCCCAAGGAGGGGATTTACTTGATCGTGTGGTCATGATTCGGCGGCAATGTGCCATTGAACTAGGACTCATTGTGCCAACGATTCGTATTCGTGATAATATTCAGTTAAAACCTAACATATATGTGATAAAATTAAAAGGGATAGAGATTGCAAAGGGCGAATTATTACTAGATCATTACTTAGCAATGAATCCTGGGACTGTTTTTGAAGAAATTGCTGGTATTGAAACAGTAGAACCTGCTTTTGGATTGCCTGCACTTTGGATTCAAGAATTAAATCGAGAGGATGCAGAGCTTGCCGGGTATACGGTGGTAGATCCTGTTTCTGTCCTTGCTACTCATCTTACAGAAGTGATTAAATCACATGCCGCCGAGGTTCTAGGACGCCAGGAAGTTCAGACTCTAATTGATGCTGTAAAACAAAATAATTCTGCAGTTGTTGATGAAGTAACGCCAGCCTTATTATCCATTGGAGATATACAAAAAGTATTGGCAAAAATGCTGCGTGAGCGAATTTCCATTCGTGATATGGTGACTATTTTAGAAACCTTAGCAGATTATGCTCAGCTCACCAAAGATACTGAAATCCTAACAGAATATGTTCGTCATGCGTTAGCAAGGCAAATCTCAAAGCAATATGCTGAGGGTAATACCTTAACCTGTTTAACTGTTGATCCTCAATTGGAAAATACCATTGCAGGAGCAGTCCAGCGTACGGAAGGCGGCTCTTATGTAGCCCTTGAACCACAAGTATTACAGACTATTATTAATAGCATTTCTAATGAATTGCCCAAAATTACTAGCCTTGGGTATCAGCCAATTGTGCTGACCAGTCCTGCAGTTAGGCCTTATTTCCAAAAGTTAATTGAACGTAATGCCCCTAATTTAATTGTTTTATCTTATGCAGAATTAGAGTCGAAAGTTGAAGTGCAGTCATTAGGGATGGTGAAGATATAATTGAAAGTAAGATTTTTTACGGCAGACTCGATACAAGATGCCATGGCACAAGTCAAAAATGTGTTAGGGCGGGATGCGATTATTTTGCATACTCGGACTTTTCGTAAAGGGGGGATTTTAGGTTTTTTTACGAAAGAAAAAGTAGAAGTTATGGCAGGGATGGATATACCGATTGCCGCTGCGGTGGAAAAAGTAATACCGCCGCCACCACCACCACCAGTTATTGAGGAGGACAAGAATTTAGTTGCAGTGCAGCTCGAACTTGCTACCATGCGAGACCTCTTAGAAAAAGTTCTACAGAAAGGACCGCAAACAGCAGAATCTTCTCCCCTTCTTGAATTATTATTAGCTAATGATATTGACCAAGGTATTGCAGAGCAAATGATAATGGAATTACCTAAAAAATATCGTCAGGGGGCTTTGACTCCTGAAGTAAAAAAACTATTGCTAGAACAAATAAAAGATAAGTTGCAAGATATTGAAGGAATAAAAGTTCCTAAATCAGGCAGGAAAATAGTAGCCTTTATTGGACCGACTGGGGTTGGGAAAACGACAACCATTGCAAAATTAGCAGCAAATTTTGCAATTCAAGAGGGGTATCGTGTAGCCTTGATAACAGCAGATACCTATCGAGTTTCTGCTGTTGAACAACTTAAAACCTATTCGGATATTATGGGGATACCCATTCATGTGGTATATACTGCAGAAGAAATCAAAAGGGTGATTGATTCTAATCTAGATAAACAATTAATACTAATTGATACTGCAGGTCGTAGTCCTCACAATAGTGATCAATTAGAGGAATTAGAGAAATTACTTCAAATTGATGATTCTATAGAGAAACACTTAGTATTAAGTACCACGACTAAGTATAAGGATGCTTTAGATATTGTAGAAAAATTTTCTCAATGTTCACCTGATAAAATTATATTTACCAAACTTGATGAGGCCAGAAATATCGGTACGATTGTAAATCTTTTGTATCAAACCCATATCACCTTGTCCTATGTTACCAACGGGCAAAATGTACCAGATGATATTGAATTAGTTGATCCCCAAAAGTTGGCACAACTGATTTTTAGGACATAATGATGTGGGATCAAGCCGAACGATTACGAAAAATGGTGAAAGACGTTCATACCAAACCGAGTAGTGCAGTTATTAAAGCAAATAATATGCGAGCACGAATCATTACTATTACCAGTGGCAAGGGTGGTGTTGGTAAAACAAATTTTACAGTCAACTTGGCTTTGGCTTTGGGGAAATTAGGGAAAAAAGTGGTTGTCATTGATGCTGATTTAGGGATGGGTAATGTTGACGTGATACTAGGATGTTCCGTTCCCTATAATATGATGCATCTATTAGAAGGTGGATTTTCCCTGCAAGATATTATCATTGACGGTCCACACGGCATAAAATTTATGTCTGGAGGATCTGGAATACACAAATTAGCAAATTTAACAAACTTAGAGCTTATGCATATTAGCAATCAAATTACATTGCTAGATAATTGGGCAGAAATTATTTTAATTGATACTGGAGCCGGAATTAACTCGAATGTAATGAATTTTGTAATTGCAGCAGATGAAGTAATTATCATTACAACGCCTGAACCAACAGCGATTACCGATGCCTATGCTATGATGAAGACTTTTGCAAATCATAGTGGCAAAGGAACGCTACAATTAGTTGTAAATCGCGTAATGGAAGAAGAAGAGGGCAATGTAGCTGCGGAGAAATTAGTCAAAGTAGGGCTCAATTTTCTAGGACTTACACTTGTAAATTTAGGTATAGTTTATGAGGATAGTAATTTAATACGGGCTGTAAAAAAACAAGTCCCTGTATTATTGTCCTTTCCCAATACTCTATCAACACGTTGTATTGAACAAATCGCGAATCGCTTATTATTAGGTGAAAGTTGTAAAAAAACCAGTGGTATTAAACGATTTTTTGAAAATTTAGTAGGATTAATGCGGTGAGTAAAGTACAGCAAGGAGGAAAAGCGTATTAGTTTAGATAAAATATTCAGAATTAACCAAAGGTTATCCATTATGCTCGCAAAAAACAATACGATTCAGCAATTTGCAAGCCGCATTGAAGAAGTGATACATAACCATATGATTATTGCCATGCCGATGGAAAAAGGTCATCCCATTTATCAAACTAAAGGAAGTACCTTTAGGGGTAGAATCTTTGATGAAAGTGGAGTTTACGCTTTTAAAAGTACTTTTGTTGATCGAAAAATGAACCCTTTGCCCATATGGATTGTTACTATGCCTTTTGAGATTGAAAAAACACAACAAAGGTCTTTTGTTCGTTTTGATATAGCCTTACCTATCGTGGTTGAATATTTAAAAGATGGAGAAGAAGAGGAAATATCTCTAAATTTAGTAACAAAAGATCTTAGTGGTGGTGGATTGCAGATTATATCTGAGCGGAAAATCAAAGTTGGAAAAAGAGTTCAACTAACATTAGCATTTCCTGAACAGGGCGCAGTGAAAGTAGCTGGAGAAGTTATTCGAGTGCATAAGCCCCAAGATGACCGGCAACTTTTTTGGATTAGCCTTAGATTTATAGATATTCAAGAAAGTACGCGTGATAAAATAAGTAAATTTATATTTAGGAAACAATTGGAACAGCGACAAAAAGGATTATAGCAATGGAGGTAGGATGATGAAAAAAATATTAATCGTTGACGATTCTGCTTTTATGCGAAAATTGTTATCAGACCTGTTTTCCGCTGAACCTGATTTTATAGTCATTGATACAGCTCGCAATGGTGCAGATGCAGTTGAAAAAGTGAAGAATCTTAAACCAGATTTAATTACATTAGATGTAGAAATGCCCATCATGGATGGAATAAAAGCCTTAAAAATTATTATGAAGGATATACCAACACCAGTTTTAATGATTAGCAGTCTCACAAAGGATGGAGCAGAGGCTACTCTATTAGCTTTAGAACTTGGTGCAGTAGATTTTGTGGCAAAGTCAGCTGGTATACTTTCTACTATAGATGGTATAGGTGGTGAAATATTGTCGAAAAGTCGGGCGGCAGTACAAGCAAAGGTTACTAAATTTGTTACGAAACCAATGCCAGTACAATCTATTGCCAATTCCTTTGCACAACAGAATGCTTCAATCAATAATGAACAAATTTTAGCAATTGGTACTTCTACGGGAGGTCCTCGAGCATTGCAGGAAGTAATTACTAGATTACCTGCCGATTTACCATGTGGGGTTGTTATTGTTCAGCACATGCCGCCAGTCTTTACAAAATCATTGGCGGAGCGGTTAAATTCTTTATCTGCTTTGACAGTGAAAGAAGCGGAGCATAATGATGTGATACGCCCTGGTTTAGTACTCATAGCTCCAGGTGATTACCATATGATAATCGAACGCGAGGGAAATAAAAAGGT
>JAPUES010000139.1 GCA_027492445.1 Sporomusaceae bacterium
GCAAGGGCGCTTTACGCGATTGAGAAAGTTAGTAGGCAGCTAAAGATAATAGAATAGGAGGGATAGGATGTCAGGCTTATTTATTACGGCCACGGATACAGAGGTTGGTAAGACGGTGATTACAGGAGCAATCGGGGCAGCTCTCGCTGCTCGTGGTTTACCAGTGGGGGTCATGAAGCCTATTGCTTCTGGGGGCGTGGCGGATAGAAATGGCAAGTTAGTCTCAGAAGATGCTACTTTTTTAATGCAGGCTGCTAGGATTTTAGAAAAGGACCGTGATTTAGTCAATCCTTTATGCCTAGCTCCGGCCTTGACGCCAGCGGTCGCGGCAACTCTTAGTGGCATTACAGTCCATATTCCTGCTATTTTACAGAGTTATGAGGCGCTAACAAAAAAATACAATCCTGTCATAGTAGAAGGGGTAGGCGGTATTACGGCTCCTTTATGGCAAGAGTATCTCGTGGCTGATTTTATGGTAGCCTTGGCTTTGCCGGCGATTATTGTGACCCGTCCAAATATGGGAACGATTAATCATACCTTGCTAACCGTGGAGTATGCTCGGCAGCGGGGAATCCAGGTGGCAGGTATTATCATTAATGGTTGGAATGAAGAGGAAGTCGGCGTGTTAGAAAAGTCTAATGCTGAATATATAGCGCGTTTGACGAAAGTACCTATTTTAGGAAAATTTCCAAGGAGTGTAGGCATTAGCGTACCAGAGGCGCGTACTTCAGAGCTGGCCTTGCTAGCGGAAAAATATTTAGAGATAGATAAAATAATTTTTGCATGCCAGAAAGTCTTATGAAGGACGGCAAAGGAGGAACATAACTAACGCTGCGCCGTGTTACTTAACCTACGCTTATAGTTATGTTCCTCCTTTGCCTGTTACAGCTATTGAGGGTTAGCGTCTGATACAGTATTTATAGGAGGTAAGACCGAATGAATGACATAGAAAGTAAAGATAAAAAATATGTGTGGCATCCTTTTACCCAAATGCAAGAATGGGTAGCCCAGCCACAAATGGTTATTGAGGGGGCCGAAGGGATAACCCTTATTGATAGTGAAGGGCAGCGGTATTATGATGGGGTTTCTTCCTTATGGGTGAATCTTCATGGACATCGTCATCCTAAGATTGATCAGGCTATTATTGACCAGTTAGGCAAGGTTGCTCATACGACCATGCTAGGACTCATTAATGTGCCAGCAAGTCAGCTAGCAGAGGAATTAATGGCAATTGTGCCTAAGGGGTTAACAAAGTTATTTTACTCCGATGATGGTTCTACGGCGGTAGAAATCGCTATAAAAATGGCCTATCAGTATTGGCAACTACAAGGTAAGGTCAAGAAGAAAAAGTTTGTAACTTTAGCAAATGCCTACCATGGTGATACGGTGGGGACGGTTAGTGTTGGTGGCATTGATTTATTCCACCGAATTTTTGCGTCACTACTTTTTGAAAGCATACAAGCTCCTTGCCCTTCTTGCTACCACTGTAAGCTAGCCGACAATAAGGAAGAGTGCGGAATGCTTTGTATTGATGAAGTAGAAAAAATCTTAGCCGAGCAACATGAGGAAATTGCAGGGATGATTGTAGAACCTTTGGTGCAGGCGGCGGCAGGCATGCTGACTCAACCCCCAGGCTATTTGAAAAAACTTCGTCAATTGACGGAAAAATATAATGTTCTCTTCTTGGTAGATGAAGTAGCTACGGGCTTTGGGCGCACAGGGAAAATGTTTGCCTGTGACCAGGAAGAGGTTTCCCCAGACTTTATGATGGTGGCGAAAGGCATTACAGGAGGGTATTTACCTCTTGCAGCTACTTTTATGACGGAGGGAATTTACAATGCGTTTTTAGGTGACTATGCCCAGCAAAAGACTTTTTTTCATGGACATTCTTATACGGGAAATCCTTTGTGCTGCGCTGCTGGCCTGGCCAATCTACAAATCTTTCGGGAGGATAAGGTGTTAGCAGGCCTTGTACCCAAAATAAGGGCAGCCCAAGAGAAACTAGCTACTTTCAAAGAGCTTACACATGTAGCAGAAGTACGACAACAAGGATTAATGATTGGTATTGAGCTAGCAGAAAATCCAGAGAAAAAAATACCTTTTCCTTGGGATATGGCAGTTGGCGCAAAAGTCTGTAAAAAGTGTAGGGAGTATGGACTCATTATTCGTCCTATTGGTAGTGTAGTGGTATTTATGCCGCCCCTCATTAGTACTCCGGCAGAGATTGGACATATGCTAGATATTATCTATAAATCCATTCAAGAGGTAACTGAATTGGAAAAGTCCCAGTATGGTAGTCGTGATGTGGCTGCAGTGCTAATATAAGAAACTAGGGTACACACTGCGTGTATCCTTTTTGCTTTTTTTAGGAAAGTGCCCTATAATTAAGGCAAAGGTAGTAGCGGGAAAATGAGGAGGCTATGAGATGAAAATTGTTGCTGATTTACATATCCACACAATAGCTAGTGGACATGCATATAGTACGGTACTTGAGAATGCAAGAGTGGCAGCGGATCGAGGACTCGAGATGATTGCGATCACAGATCATGGACCAGCCATGCCGGGAGGGCCTCATGCCTATCATTTTGCTAATCAACGAGTGATTCCCGATGAAGTATTTGGGGTGCGGATATTAAAAGGGGTAGAAGCTAATATTATTGATCGTAGTGGCAACCTTGATTTAGAGGATTATCGTCTGGCTCAATTGGATATTGTCTTGGCTGGACTTCACAATATTTGTTCCCCCGTTGGTTCTGTCGAGGAAAATACAGAGACGCTGATTAATACCATTAAAAACCGCTGGGTGGATGTGATTGTCCATCCTGGTAACCCAGAATATTTAATTGATGCCTTGGCAGTAGTGCAGGCGGCAGTAGAATATGATGTAGCTATCGAGATTAATAATAGCTCTTTAAAACTATCACGCGTGGGCAGTAAACCTTATTGCGAGAAGATTATTTCTTTAGCCAAACAATATGGCGCCAAAATGGTGGTGGGAAGTGATAGTCATTTTGCCCTAGCGGTGGGTGATTTTAGTCAAGCCCAAGAACTGCTCACGAAATATGATATTTTACCAAGTGAAATATTAAATACGTCAACCATAGGGATTACGAATCATTTAAAGCGGCATTCCCATTTAAAGAGTATTAGCAGGTAACGAAAAGGAGGAAACAAAATGGAAGATGTCCGTTTAGTGATTATTACGGGTATGTCCGGTGCAGGGAAAACCCAGGTGGTAAGGGCAATGGAGGATCTTGGTTATTTTTGTGTCGATAATTTGCCACCCATGTTGATTCCTAAATTTGCAGAATTATGCGCTCAGTCTGCTGGCCAGGTTAATAAAATTGGCTTAGTGGTGGATATTCGGGGGCGAGAATTTTTTGATACCTTAGTACAAACCTTAGAAGAATTAGAAAAACAAGGCTATCGCTATGAAATGTTATTTCTTGAAGCGTCGGATGAAACTTTAATCCGACGTTACAAGGAAACAAGGCGGCGCCATCCCATGGCTCCCCACGGTCGTATTATCGAAGGTATTGTTCGAGAACGAGAACGGGTCGAGCATGTAAGGGGGCGGGCTACTCAGATTATTGATACTTCCGACTTGACGACAGCTGATTTACGAGAAAAAGTCACGGCTTTATTTACTAGTGAGCATGAATATCATCGTATGAATATTACGGTAGTGTCCTTTGGGTTTAAATATGGTATTCCATTGGATGCGGATATGGTCTTTGATGTACGTTTTTTACCCAACCCTTTTTATGTGGAGTCCTTGCGGCGCAAGAGCGGGGCTGTGACAGAAGTGGGGGATTACATTTGGAAATGGCCTATTACCCAACAATTTATGGCCAAGGTAACGGACTTTGTGGAGTTTTTAGTACCTAATTATATTAAAGAGGGCAAGAGTCAATTGATTATTGCCATTGGTTGTACAGGGGGTATGCACCGCTCTGTTTTTGTAGCAGGTAAAATTTATGAAAGTCTTAAGAAAAAAGGTTATAAAGTAAATTTAGACCATCGCGATATTAAGAATAATATTGCAAAACATACACAAGAAAGTTAGTTTTGTCCGTAAACTTCTTGCAAACAAGATTATGCCGCTTACTGCGGCACATAAAGGGTAGAGGTGTAGTTCTATGCACTTTTTAAAATGGATGTACCCTGGCATTAAGGTAAAACGCTGGTTACTATTGTTTTCCTTAGGCGTTATTATTGCCAGTATGGGACTTGCCATTGTTTTTAACTATAAATACGCAGGTTCTTTGGAAGAGACTATTTTTCGGATGGTATATCTGACGACAGGCCGATATTATTATACCGTTACTACACTTGTCGGCATAACGATTATCGCTGGTGGCCTTCTCATTATGACTCTCGCGACTAAGTTTATTATTAGTTCGGTGATTAGCGTACTCGTTCCTGAAGGTTCTGACCGTCTTATTGAGCTGATTTTTCAAAAACGCAAGCTAAATCGCGGGCCAGCGGTAGCCGTTATTGGGGGCGGGACAGGCTTGTCGGTGCTCCTTAGGGGTATTAAAAGTGTAACAGGAAATATTACAGCCATTGTTACGGTAGCAGACGATGGCGGTTCTTCTGGACGCCTGCGCGAGGATTTTGATATGATTCCTCCTGGTGATCTACGAAACTGCTTAGTAGCTCTAGCCGATACAGAACCTTTGATGGAAAAATTATTCCAACATCGATTTGGCGGCAGTGGAGGGCTGGCTGGTCATAATTTTGGTAATTTATTTATTGCGGCTATGACGGAAGTATTAGGTGATGTGGAGCAGGCTTTAAAAGAGTCTAGTAAAGTTTTAGCCGTGCGCGGCAGAGTGCTGCCAGCATCTATCCAAAAAGTTAGGCTGTGGGCGCAGATGGTAGATGGTAGCGTGGTAGAAGGGGAATCCCAAATTCCTCTTGCCAATAAGCGCATCAAAAAAGTATATTTGCAACCAGAAGATACGATGCCTGTAGAGAGCTCATTAGAGGCAATTCGTGAGGCGGATGCAGTCATTTTAGGGCCTGGTAGTTTGTATACTAGTATTTTACCTAATTTACTGGTGCGTGGTGTCGCCGATACCTTACGCCAAAGTCAGGCTGTAAAAATATATATCTGTAATGTTATGACCCAACCAGGAGAAACAGATGGCTATAGTGCTTCTGAACATGTGAAAGCCATTTTGGACCATGTTGGCATGGGCGTCATTGATTATGTGGTGGTAAATAGTCATAACGTAGCAGAAGAACTAAAGCAAAAGTATGCAAGTCAAGGGGCTTATCCTGTAGAGGCTGATATAGAAGCCATTGAAAGTATGGGCATTAAAGTGGTAAAAACTGATGTTGTAAGTGAAACCAATTGGGTGCGCCATGATCCGCTAAAGTTATCTAGAACCATTGTTTCTATGATTTACAAGTTGAAAACGAACTCAGAACGGATGCGGCTCTTGGACTACTATTTAATTGGCGAAAATATAAAAGAATTCAAAAAGTGAGTGTTGCCTTGACTGGAGTGATATAAATGTCTTCCTATTCTACGGATGTTAGAAATGAATTAGCAAGAATTGTAGATGAACAGGGATGTTGTAATATAGCAGAATTAGCGGCTTTAATGCGGATGGGTGGAACCATGCTCATTGGTGGTAATAGTAATCTTGGAATTAAATTTACCACAGAAAATGCAGCAGTGGCCCGAAAAACCTTAACCTTAATTAAGACTGGTTTTCAGTTAAAAACAGAAGTGGTGGTTACCCGGGGCCGTCGCTTAAAGAAAAATAATTCTTATATGATTAAGGTAGTACCTTCGCCAGTGGTGACAGAATTGTTATCCGTACTTGGCATTATGCGTGAAGATAATTTAAATGTCAGCAGTGATCGGGGGCTCCTGCGCAAGGCCTGCTGCCGGCGAGCCTACCTAAGAGGTTCTTTTTTAGGCGGTGGCTCCGTTAATAAGCCCGAAGGGGATTATCATTTGGAATTGGTGACTGGTAATTTGGATTTTGGTAAAAATCTAGTCCGCTTACTGAAATATTTTTCTCTACCGGTTCGCATGATTGAACGTAAAAATGATTATATCGTATATTTAAAAGATGGGGATGCTATTACTACTTTTTTGCGAATTATTGGCGCTTATAATGCGCTCATGGTTTTTGAAAATGTCCGTGTGGTAAAAGGGATGCGCAATCAGGTCAATCGCTTAGTGAATTGTGAAACAGCCAATCTGCAAAAGACGGTGAATGCAGCCGTGAGGCAGGTCAATTGTATTAAACGTATTTTTGCCCATAAAAGTTTTGAAAAACTGCCCCATCCTCTGCAAGAGGCTGCTGAAATAAGGCTTGCCCATCCCCAAGCAACGCTACAAGAGTTAGTCGATGCCATGAATGGGCGAGTGGGAAAGTCTGGTATGAATCATCGATTGCGCAAATTAGAACAAATTGCTGGAGAACTAGAGAATGAGTAAAGTGATACTATTTATTGGAGTTCTATGTGCCTCCTTTTGGCTACTGTATCCAACAGGAGGAGTACCTATTTTGGCATATCATCAAGTCAGTGAGGTTGATGATATCTATAGTGTAACAGCGGGCCAATTTGCAGAACAAATGGAGTATTTAGCAAAGGAAGGCTATAACGCCATTTCCCTACAAGAACTTTTTGCTTTTTATGAGGGGACAGGCACCTTGCCCCCGAGGCCCATTGTGATTACCTTTGATGATGGTTACGAGGATAATTATTTGACGGCTTTACCGATTATGGAAAAGTTTCAGATGAAAAGCACGGTTTTTATTGTAGCTGGTTTGGTCGGCACGCCAGAGTATTTATCATGGCAGCAGATTGCAAAAATGAAGCAAAGGCAAACGGAAATAGGTTCTCATACCTTATCCCATGTGGCACTAAATAGCCTTGCTCCTGAACAGCAACGATATGAGCTTCTCCAGTCAAAAAAACTATTAGAGCAGCATATTGGGCCTGTGAATTTTTTGGCATATCCCTATGGAGCATTTTCAAAAGTTACAGAGCAGATGTTAAGGGAAACGGGATATTTAGGAGCTTGCTCAGGTATCCCAGGTCTCAGTCACAAAGAGGAGAATCTGTATGCTTTAAAACGGATTAATATTCCCCATCCCAAATATGGCTTACTAGAATTTCGTCTGCGTTTATTGCGAGGGGTCATCTATAGTAAATTAGGAATGTAATAGGGCGGCATCAGCTTACAAGGAAATAACTCTAAAATTGCCATTTTACATCAGGGGAATCTGTTTGCTATAATGGGGCTATGTTTTAAAGGAGGTATGTTATGAAGTGGTTTCCATGTAGCTTGCTGTCCGTTCTTATGCTTATTGCCTTCCATAGTACGGCATTAGCTGGGGCGGGGCAAGACTTTCCAACAAAAACGTTTTTGCCAGAATGGCCGACAACCATATCTTCTTATGGTGGTAAATTATTATTATCCGATAGCCCGGAAATTGTACCGAATGATGGTATTATGTATCAGGATGTTGTTGATGGTGATATTCGGTTGTTTTTTCATCATGTAAATGGTACAAGTGAGCCTAAAAAGGTTGTAGTATTACTAGAAAATGCTACAGACAAGCTTGTTCATGTAACCGTATCCCAGTATGGACTCGCTGGACCTAGTTATGACTATCTAGAAGTTGGGAAAAAAGTACAGCTAGATTATATAACTGGTCAAGATGTGTACCTGTTGTCAGTGGCAGCAAAGGAAGCAAAAAGCTTAAGTACCAGTCTCGAAGATAGTATTGTTGCGCCCAATATGCTAGTGAATGGTATGTATGATTTTAAAACGGATGGGCCTGTAAATGTAAAAGTTATGATGATGTCTGTTGAAGCTGATGTTCGAGAATTTGCATCGAAGGCCAAGGTATTACCAGCAGATGTTGGTCAGTATCGCCTGCGGGGCACCTTTGAGGGAAAAGATCGGTTAGTAGTTCCAGGACAGACTTATGATGCTGAGAAACATGGGATTGTAGCTTTTACCTTAGCGGATAATAAACTAGATCCTTATGTGACAGGAATTGATGCTACGGATGGAACGGCTACCACCAATTATGGAAATTATGGAATTGTATATAAGGTTTTTACACCAACGGTTGCTAGGGGGAAGATGTCCTATTACCTAAACCCCCGCGGCGGAGAATATGCCGGTTGGCTCGGCCTTAATTATCGTCACCAAGGAGAAATTACCATTGCCACACCTGCCGACAAAACATCTTTTGGCACGACTGTCCATGATAAAGCCTATCTTGGTACCTATGACGGGGGAAAATCTTTATGGATGACTTTTAGCCCCCCAGGTGCTTCTAATTTACCAATAAAGGTGATTATTGCACCAGGAAAATAGCGGACTTGTTAGCGCATCAGGAATAGGATACTATAGGTCCTATTCCTGATGATTACCAGCGCAGAGCTTTAATTCAATGGAATTACTATTGCGTACTATCGTGAAAACGTATAGAATAGATGGAGCAATAAATAAAATTTTAGGCGAGGAGGGATTTCATCATGGCAAAGCATATTATTACTGTTAATAAAGCCTCTCTGCAAGAAACAGTACATACTGGTGGTTGTGGCGAATGTCAGACTTCCTGCCAATCGGCCTGCAAGACTTCATGCACCGTTGGCAATCAGGTCTGCCAAAAGTAGACCGCAAGGACAGCCCCTTGCCGTAGTGATTCGGCAAGGGGCTTGATTTTTTTATACAAATATTTTATTTTAAAGGTGAAGATAATGAATATATATAAGTTTTATTCCAATGGGCTTTATATTTTACTAGATATTAATAGCGGGGCTGTTCATGTTGTTGATAAAATGGTCTATGATATTATGGATGTTTTTGATGGCAGTAATGATGAAGCCGTACTAGCAGCCTTTGGGAATCAGTATGAAGCTTCTGAACTAAAAGAAGTATTGGCAGAATTACATCAACTTATTGCGGATAATAAACTTTTTACCCCTATGCTTGAAGTTCCCTTGACCTATAGTGAACAGCCCTTAGTGAAATCGGTCTGCTTACATGTCGCTCATGACTGTAATTTGCGTTGTGGCTATTGTTTTGCAGGTACAGGAGATTTTGGCCATACTCGCGGCTTAATGAGCACTGAAGTAGCGGAAAAAGCCGTTGAATTTATTATTGAAAATAGTGGGCCGCGCATCAATAGCGAAATTGATTTTTTTGGTGGCGAACCCTTAATGAATATGGATACGGTGCGTCACGCTGTAACTTATATTCGTCGTCGTGAAAGGGAAACGGGAAAGAAGTTTCAATTAACCCTCACCACGAACGGTGTTTTACTAAATGATGAGATTACTCAGTATTTAAATGACAATAATATTCTTCTAGTCCTTAGCTTAGATGGGCGGCGTGAAGTTCATGATAGTATCCGGCCATTTCCAAGTGGTAAGGGCAGTTATGATGTAGTGCGTAACAATGTGACGAAAACAATTGCTTCGCGTAATGATGAAAAATATTATTTGCGAGGGACTTTTACGGCTTGTAACCTAGATTTTGCGGCCGATGTTATCGATATGGCCGACCTAGGCTGTACACAACTCTCCGTAGAACCTGTTGTCAGTAAAGATAGCAGGTATGCCCTAACCGAGGAACATTTGCCAAAGTTATTTGCCGAGTATGATAAATTAGCAGCTATTTATTTAGAACGCAAACGTAACGGAAAGGGTTTTGACTTTTTCCATTTTAATGTAGATATTAATAATGGACCATGCGTAGCAAAAAGACTCAGTGGTTGTGGCGCTGGTCATGAATATTTTGCAGTAACTCCAGAGGGAGATTTATATCCTTGCCATCAGTTTGTTGGTCGGGAAGAATTTTTACTCGGAAACGTATTTGACGGGGTCAAGAATACCGAGCTACCTCTCAAATTCCGCAAAACTCATGTATTGACCAAGGAAGAATGTCGGGGATGTTGGGCACGTTATTACTGTGGCGGTGGCTGTCATGCCAATGCAGATTTATTTAATGGAACCATTGAAAAACCATATAAATTGGGCTGTGAACTTCAAAAGAAACGTCTAGAATGTGCCATTATGATTCAGGCGCTACTGCTGCTAGAAAGCGGAAAGTAGTAATAGGAGACGATAGTATGCAGCGTCTTAATATTCATATTCGAGGTATTGTACAAGGGGTGGGTTTCCGCCCCTTTGTTTATAATCTAGCACGCCGTTTACAACTAGGGGGTTGGGTGCTTAATAATTCCCAAGGTGTAGAAATAGAAATTGAAGGTACTGGAGAAGGAGTAGCGGCCTTTCTCCAGGAACTAGAAAGTTCTGCTCCTCCCTTGGCGATGTTTGATGAAGTCAAGGTTTCCCCTTGCCCTTTAGAAGGTGTACAAGAGTTTTATATTAAAGAGAGTCAAGAAGTAGATGGCCAACGAGGCTTTTTATCTCCTGATGTAGGCACCTGCCTTGATTGCCAGGAGGAAATAACAAATCCTCAGGATAAAAGATATCAGTATGGCTTTACCAATTGCACCAATTGTGGCCCACGGTATAGTATTATTCAGGATGTTCCTTACGACCGAGGGGCCACCACCATGGCTGAATTTGTTATGTGTACTAGTTGTCAGGCGGAGTATAAAGACCCTGCTAGCAGGCGTTTTCATGCCCAGCCAAATGCTTGTCCCCGATGTGGCCCGCAGTTTTCCCTTCTTCACCAAGGGGAAAGTATAAAAACAGATGAGGTCTATAAGGAGACTAGAACCCTAATTGCCAAGGGGAAAATTGTAGCCATAAAAGGTATTGGTGGATATCATTTCGTCTGTGACGCTCGTAATGAAGAAGCGGTTCGTACCTTGCGCAGTGGTAAAATTAGAGAGTATAAACCCTTTGCCGTCATGTGCGGCAGTAAACAAAGGGTACATGAATTATGTCACTTGTCAGAAACAGAAGAAAAACTGCTGGTCAGCATGAAACGGCCGATTGTACTGCTAGAAAAAAAGACAAGTTATGATTTGGCGCCCAGTGTAGCCCCCAATAATGCATATCTCGGCGTGATGCTACCTTATGCTCCTCTACATTGGTTATTAATGAAGGAAGATGACATCTGGGTCATGACTAGCGGAAATCTAAGTGATGAACCCATTGCCTATGATGATGAGGATGCACGAACGCGTCTTGATAGTATTACCGATTACTTTTTAGTTCATAACCGTAGGATTCAGCAGCCTAGTGATGATTCTGTGGTGAGAATATTTCAAGATAAACAATATACCCTGCGGCGCAGTCGCGGATTTGCGCCTGCTCCCATTCGAATTTCCCGGGAAATTCCGCCTATTTTAGCAGTTGGCGGTGAAGTCAAGAATGCCTTTTGTCTAACCCAAGGGCATTTTGCCTTTATGAGTCCTCATATTGGAGATTTGGAAAATAGTTCGACATATAGTTCCTATTTACAGTCCATTGCTCATTATCAGTCAATATTTGCAATACAGCCTAAGATAGTGGCGTATGATTTACACCCTGAATATATCTCGACAAAATATGCTTTGTCCCTAGGTATTCCTGAAGTCGGGGTGCAGCATCATCATGCTCATATTGCCTCTGTGCTCGCGGAACATGGACTAGAGGGACAAGTAATTGGTGTTGCCTTTGATGGTAATGGTTATGGCAGTGATGGAACCTTATGGGGCGGTGAATTCTTATTAGCTGACAGCCGCGAGTTTTTTCGTCTTGCCCATTGTAGTTATATGCCATTGCCTGGTGGTGCAAAAGCTATAAAAGAACCATGGCGTCTTGGGGTCTGGATGTTATATAATTTATACGGGAAGGAGTTTACGTCATTTAATCTTGAACTAACCCGCAATATACCTGAGGGCTGGAAACTCATGATTGATGCTACGGAAAAAGGTATTAATGCTCCTTTGACATCGAGTGCTGGGCGGCTATTTGATGTAGCGGCTAGCATCCTAGGGCTTAGCCAAGTCATTCATTATGAAGGACAGGCGGCTGTAGAACTAGAATTGGCAGCGCAAAAGGTTCATGGGCAGTTATTGCCTTATCGGATAAAAGAAAGTTCTCCCCGTATTTTAGATTTCATGCCCACGTTTGCTGCCCTAACTGAGTCTATGCGGCAAGGGAAAGATGTGAATTTTTTAGCGGCCTCCTTTCACCTTACGTTAGCCCATGGGATTGTTGCCATGGTCTTACGCATTCGCCAAGATACAGGTGTTAGGACGATAGCCTTAAGTGGTGGTGTTTGGCAAAATATGATTTTGTTAACAAAAGTAGTCGGAATGTTGCAACAAGAGGATTTTATAGTATATACAAACCAACAAGTTCCCCCCAATGATGGAGGACTTGCCTTGGGGCAGGCCCTTGTGGCGGCCACCCATAGAATAAAGAGGTGAAAAAAATGTGTTTAGCAGTACCAGGGAAGATTATTGATAAACAAGATATGTTAGCAACGGTGGATATTAGTGGCGTCCAGAGAAAAGTTAGTCTAATGTTATTGCCGGAAGCAAAACTTGGTGAATTTGTGTTGATTCATGCCGGCTTTGCCGTGCAAACCATTGATGAAGAAGAAGTGAAAAAAACCATGGAATTGTTCAAGGAGTTAGAACAATATGCTGACAAATGAAGAAATAAAGAAAGCGGCAGATTTTTTTGTCAGGGAGATTGAGAAACTAGCAGGGCAGAAGCCCATTCGTATTATGGAAGTGTGCGGCACTCATACCGTAGCTATTTTTAAAGCAGGCATTCGTCAATTGTTGCCGAAAACGGTGGAACTGGTGAGTGGTCCTGGCTGCCCTGTATGTGTTACCCCTAATGATTTTTTAGATACTGCCATTGCTTATAGTAAACAGGCAGAAGTCATTATTACTACGTTTGGTGATATGCTAAAAGTGCCTGGGTCATCTTCTAGTCTTGCGCAAGAAAAAGCTGCTGGAGCGGACATTCGCATTGTCTATTCCCCCCTTGAAAGTTTAGAAATTGCTACAAAAAATCCTCATAAAAGAGTTATTTTTTTAGCCGTCGGTTTTGAAACCACGGCCCCTTTAGCTGCAGCGACGGTGCTGATGGCAGAAAAAGAGCAGATTGCAAACTTTTATGTATTATCGGCTCATAAACTAGTGCCGCCTGCCCTGGGAGTGTTGCTTGCGGCAGGCAATCGTCCTGTAGATGGATTTTTACTGCCTGGCCATGTAAGCGCTATCATTGGTATGAAACCCTATGAATTTCTAGCAAAAGAGTTTGCTACTCCAGCCGTGGTAGCAGGTTTTGAGCCACTAGATATTTTACAATCTATTTATTTACTGCTAAAACAGATATACATGAAAGAAGCAAGGTTAGAGAATCAGTATGGCCGGGTCGTGCCAGCAGTAGGCAATCCTATTGCCTGCCAAAGGTTAAATGAAGTGTACCAAG
>JAPUES010000140.1 GCA_027492445.1 Sporomusaceae bacterium
TGTCCTAAAAACTATTGCCGGAACAAGTAGTGAATATCAAATTGTCCTTGATAGAGAAGATGGGAAAGATACTATGCTATTACGCTTTGAAAAACACAAGGATTATGACGGAGTAGCCGTAGCAACAGCAGTGAAAAAACACTTTAAAACCAAGATTGGTATTGTCATTAACACTGAGGCTCTTGCCATGGGTGAATTACCGCGCAGTGAAAAGAAAACAGCCCGGGTAATTGAAAATAGATATTGAGGTAGAAGGTGTAATACTTATAAAAAAATCCCTGCAATGAATTTCTTCATTACAGGGATTTGTGTTTAGTTTACCATTTACCTTTACCGATATGGTTTTCGATTTCAGCTTTCGAACGTTGCTTAATTGTGTAACTTTCATTGAGGGCCTGTTTAAAACCATTGACACAAGCTGGGTCAAGATCTAAATCGATACCTTCAAGGGAAAGAGCAATCACCTTATCAAGTAGGGTAATGATTTCCATATGTATATCATTGGTTCTTTCCGAATTATAAATTTTATCAGCGCTTTCTACAGCTAGTTCAGAAAATTTGTCATGAGGTTGGCCACATTTCGGACAGATAGCGGGAGCGGTTTCTCCTTGAGAAATAAAGTTACAGACAGTACATTTAAATAATTTTTTCATAATTCATAGCTCCTTAATAATTAATAATAATATTCTTTTAGTTATAATACGCCAGAAATTGAAAAACTCCTGCCTGCTTAGTAAAAAGAATAAGAATTGATTGTTATGCGATTATACTTGACGGTTTAAATTAGGTAGGATAAAATAATTTATCATTGTCAAAGAAGACGATTTTACCCAGTCGGGTAAAATCGTCTTTTTTTACGGAATCAGAAAGGGGAGTCTGTATGTTGAATATTGGGCAATCTCATTTACAGTGGTTGATTGATAATAAATCGATTGTGACGTATTTTCAGCCAATTGTTTCCATAAGAAAACAGGCCATTATCGGTGTTGAAGCCCTTTCAAGGGGGGTATCCAAGACTGGTGAATTGATTATGCCCCATGATCTATTCTCACAGGCAATAAACAGTAATAAAATTGTTGATCTTGACAGGTTGTGCCGAGAGGCCTCCCTTGAAAACTATAAAAAAAGTAGCAATCAAGATTGTTTTTTGTTTTTAAACCTTGATTCTTCCATTATTGATAAAGGCGTTGTTGGGTCGGGGCAACTCATAAACGTTGTTAACCAGCTAGGTTTAAGTCCATCCTCAATTGTGATTGAGATTACAGAATCCCAAATCCATGATACTAAAGCGTTAGTTAATTTTATTACACGTTATAAAGCATACGGTTTTTTATTTGCTCTAGATGACGTGGGGAGTGATTCCTCGAATTTAGCTAGAATCTTACACGTTCGACCAGATATTATCAAGATTGATCGAGGATTAATAAAGGATATTTCAAGTGACTATTATAAACAGGAACTCTTTAAGTCCTTGGTTACGATGGCAAAAAAGACGGGTTCGCTTGTTATTGCCGAAGGCGTGGAAACCCATGAAGAGGCTGTAACCAGTCTTGAACTAGGCGCTAATTTTCTGCAAGGCTACTATATTTCTAAACCGATACCTAGTGAGACTAGTTTTAATAGTGGTCTTTCTAAGACTTTATTGTCCTTGGCCTCGTCATATTCTAGTTCTATCGTTGGGAAAATACGTGAAGATGGTTTGAAAAAATTTACCTACCATAATATTTTAGACCATCTAGCCCAAGAACTAGCTACCAGCCAACCAGAGGATTTTACATCCAAGTTACGAGGAATCACCTCAAAATGTCCGTGGGTACAATATTATTACATTCTAGACAAAAGAGGAATCCAGATAACGGAAACGGTAGAAGTCGATTCTAATAATAATGGGAAAAGACACGGAATGTTTCAACCCGCCTGCCGGGGAACGAATCAGTCCCAGAGAGATTACTATCTCTTCATTCATGCTGGATTCGAACGATATATGAGCGAGCCATACATATCTCTTGCAAATGGATATCAATGCCTTACTGGGGCAGCACTATTTAAAACAAATAGCTGTGATTCTTTTATCCTGTGTATTGACTTCAAATTATAAGTGCTAATTCTTAAGCGGGGATGCGAGGCAGGTTTTCATACTATAATCTTCTCTGTTGTCGTTTTGCATTTTAATATCGGCGAGTCGTTCGATAACTGGTTCTGGTCCTACAATCCAGCCAATGCGCAATCCAGGACTTAATGACTGTGATAAACTGCCTAGGTAAAGTACAAGGCCCTCTTTTTCAAGAGCCTTTAGTGGTAAAGGTGGTGGTGTATCGTGCCAAAGTTCTCGATAGACATCATTTTCAATAATAGGTAATTGTTCCTTTTGACATACTGCAAGAATGTTTTTACGACAGTTCTCAGTCATTGTGGTTCCTGTTGGATTGTGAAAACAAGGAATCGTATATAATAATTTCACTTTTTTTGTTTTTTATGAAAAGAAATTGGTGCAATTTCAATGGCCTGTGTTCTGATATCTTGGTGTTGGTTTTTACTGTTGGCTATTATGGGCTGGAGGATTGGGAGGCAAAAAAACAGCAATGAAAGTAGGAACAGGACAATAATATTCCAATTCAAACACAGATACTTTTATAAAAAATATTATTTATCACTAAGACGCAATATTAGGAAAGGAAAGGGATATTCTATGTCGAATTTGATAAAAAAAGCATTACAATAATGCAATCTTTATATTGCGAGGCTTTGATATGAGATATTTACGTATACTGCGTGTATCCAAAAGAGTAATGAATTCCCTCTGCAAAAAGAATATATCAGAAGTTCTTTATGATACAGCACTTGAGCTACGGAATCATCTTGATATCATAGCTAATATGCAGGATGTTGTGGTCAAGCTCAATAATAAAGGAATTATTGAGTACATAACTCCTTCATGTAAAAAAATAATTGGTTATGATTCATACCAGTTAACGGGAAGAAGCTTTCTTGATTTTGTTCATTCTGATGATTTAGAAAATTCTATAGTTTCCTATGCCTCCTTTGTAAATAGTGATGAACCTTGTAAGGTCTGCTATCGTTATCGGCACGCATCGGGAAAAGTTATATGGCTTGAGAGTTTAAGGGAAAAAATATACAAAGACAATAGGAACATTGGTGCTGTAGTTGTCGTACGTGATGTTACAGCGCGAATCGCAGCGGAACAGGCTGCAAAAGCTCTTGAGGTCAACTATCAAGCTATATTTAACGCTGTAAATGATGGAATTATTATATACGACGTAGAGACGTGGAATATTATTGATGTAAATGAAAAAACCTGCACATTGTTTGGCTGTTTACGAGACGAAATGTTGCGAAAAAAAATGGGCGATTTTGGGATTGGAGAAATTCCATACACGGAAAAGGAGTCGTGGGCTTGGTTTCAGAAGGCGATTCAAGGTGAGACAGTTCGATATGATTGGAAAATTAAGAATGCACAAGGTGAATACGTTAATCTTGAAGTTAGTCTTAAAGAAATCAAAATAGGTGAAAAAGTACATATTTTAACTGTGTTGCGTGATATGTCGGAATATGAGCTCGCTAAAGAACGAATATATAGTTTAGTTAATTTTGACAATTTAACTAAACTTCCTAACCGGACGCTTTTTAATGATAGGTTACACATCGCGCTAGCGCATGCGAAACGAAATGGAGAAAAACTTGCAGTTTTATTCGTTGATTTAGATCGATTTAAAACAATTAATGAGTCTTTAGGATATGTTATTGGGGACGCGGTTCTACAAGAAGTAGCTGAAAGATTAAAACTTTGCATTCGAGATGAAGATACCTTATGCCGTATGGGTGCAGATGAGTTTGTAATCATTGTAACCGACATTGAAAAAATATCTAACATGACGAAGATTGTGTCAAGGATGGCAACTACTCTTTCAATGCCTTATACAATAGGTGAAGTTGAGTTGCGAATTACTGCGAGTATTGGGATGACTTTCTATCCAGATAATGGACATACTCCTGAAATGTTACTGCGACATGCAGAACTTGCTATGCATCATGCGAAAGAAAGTGGTGGAAATAATTGTACATTTTTTACGGAATCCCTAAATGATGTTGTTGCAGAACGTCTTTCCCTTGAAAATAGTCTTAGACTGGCTATCGAGAGAAATGAGTTTGTGCTATATTATCAACCTCAAGTCAATATTAAAACAAATGAGCTGATAGGAGTCGAAGCACTCATTCGATGGAATCATCCTCAGCATGGGTTAATTTATCCAGCCAAGTTCATTCCTGCTTCAGAAGAGACAGGAATTATCATTCTAATCGGCGAATGGGTGCTTCGTGAAGTTTGCCGGCAGCATCTTAGTTGGATCGATTTTGGCTTACCAGCAATACAAATAGCCGTAAATGTTTCTGCCATTCAGTTTCAAGAAAAACAATTCCGTTTTACTCTTCAAGAAATCATAAAAAGCTATAATATTAATCCTACTTACCTAGAACTTGAGTTAACGGAAGGTATTATCATGAAAGATGCACATACAGTGATAGAAGAACTTCATTTCCTTAAAGCTCTTGGCGTTAAATTATCAATTGATGATTTTGGCACAGGATATTCTAGTTTGCAATATCTCAGCAAATTCCCCATTGATAAATTGAAAATTGATCAATCCTTTATTCGGGCAATGGATGCTGATCCAGCAAGCTTTGTGATTATAGAAACAATTATTTCTCTTGCTGAGAAACTGCAAATTAAGGTAATTGCTGAAGGGGTAGAAACGAAGGAAGCACTACAGAAAATTGCAGAGTGTGGTTGTGATGAAGTACAGGGATACTATTTCTCAGAACCTTTACCTGCTCGCGAATTTGTAGAGTGGTATTATGAACGATAGTAGGGGAAGATTATAATTATAAGGGATAGCAAGCCTTCGTTATTATTGAATTTTGTAGCGGTGTTCTATTGACAGAACCACGTGACCCGACGTTTCTAAAATGTTGAAGGAATGATCATACTTATGGGATAAGTTTTTTAGAAAGTCTAGAAAGGGATTTGCAGATTCAATCATCTTGGCAATGGTAAGGTCAGCGTGGATAATCAATTGGTCATGATCAACTTTAGAAAATACGTTACACTCTAGTGCTTCCATTACTTGATATTGATGAGATAATACTGCTAGAAAATCAAATAAGAAGAGTATGAAGGGGAAATGACCATGACATTTTTTGCCGTTAATCTCAATTGTTAGCTTTTCAACGGAAATTATCTTTGACATAGATTTGGAGATTCCATCTTTAATTTCTTGGAGATTAAAGACTGTCGGAAAACTTGGAGTTGAATTAGTGAAACTTACACATAGAGTTTCACATAAATCAATGACTTCTGGTGAAGTATTATTACGTACTTGAGAAAAAGTAAATGCTATGAGTTCCTTAAGTGCAAGGGAATCTCTGTCGACACAACCTAATTTTGTATCTAATGTTTTCAGTACATTTTTATAGGCACTGTTGCTGCTTTCCAAGGTTCGTGACAAATCTTCTGTTTCTTTTTTTAAACTAAAAAACTCAACGGCTTCTCGTACAGACCTAAGCAAGTCACCCATTTCCCAGGGTTTTGTAATGTATTTATGGATATCACCTTCATTAATAGCGGCCAATACCTGATGGAGCTGAGTATAGCCAGACAGGATAATCTTCTGCATATCAGGGTATTTTTCTTTGGCTATTTTTAACATTGTCAATCCATCCATACTAGGCATTTGCAAATCCGTTACAACAACGCTGATTTTATTTTTTGCCATTATTGCCAATGCCTCTTGTGCACTACCTGTAAAATAGGAAACATACTCTTCGTCCACCACAGCTCTTCTAATAGATCCTAATACAAGAGGTTCATCATCCACAAACAATACACTGTTTTTCAAAATATCACCTCATAATCATCAGACGGATGTTGTTATTCCTACCGATGTTAGATAACTACTCTAACATTTATCTCGTGTTGCAGAACGGATTACTTGTATTCAAAAATTCGACATTGTTTTCAAGTATCCTTTTTCATCTTAGGTTTTCATTTATAATGATGAAAAATAAAGAACCAGAAGTATCTTAGATTAGCGAGATATTTTTGGTTCTTCACTTATTATCTAGAATACCTGCTTCTTTATATAAATTATAGAAATGATGGACTGGTCCTACGCCTTTACCAATCGAAAAAGAGTGCTCAATAGCCGTATGAATATACTTCTTGCCACGAGAAACCGCCTCTTGCACGCCGTAGCCTTGTGCTAAATTAGCAGTAATGGCGGAGGAAAGGGTGCAACCTGTACCATGGGTATTATGGGTATGAATACGAGGGGTAACGAGATGCTGAAAAGTTTTTCCGTCAAATAAAATATCTGTAGCATCTCCTTCCCGATGACCACCTTTTAATAATACATAGCGTGGTCCTAAGGCATGGATTTTGCGCGCTGCTTCCTCCATGTCTTTTAGACTTTGAATTTTGAGACCGCTTATTTCTTCAGCCTCTGGAATATTAGGTGTAAGTACCGTAGCCAAGGGCAATAAACAAGATACCAAAGCCAAAGTAGCATCCTTTTGTAATAAATAATAGCCGCTTTTTGAAATCATAACAGGATCAACTACGATATTTTGGGCTTTGTAGTGAGTTAAACCACTGGCGATGGCGCGAATGGTCTCGCTGCGAGAAACCATGCCGATTTTTACGCCATCAACGCTAATGTCATCAAAAATAGCTGTTATTTGTTTTGTAATAATATCCACATCAATATCCTGCACCGCCAATACCCCTTGCGTGTTTTGAGCTGTCACGGCTGTAATGACACTCATGCCAAAGGTACCATGGGCAGAAAAAGTTTTTAAATCCCCTTGAATCCCTGCTCCACCGCTAGAATCAGACCCGGCGATTGTTAGTACTTTTTTCATGAAAAGTCCTCCTTGCTATTTCAAAATAAAAAAACGCATCTAAGGATGCGTTTTTGAAGTACACAAAAACTCGATGACATCCCTCCGCTGGCATTATCCAGATCAGGTTATAGGGTCATAGATTTCTTTGGATCTATCTCTCAGCCGGCCTTTCCAGCTCCCCTTGATACTGTTTTTTTCTCGCTCATCGTACCATATCTTATCTGTATTTTCAATTAAACACTCTCTATAGAAAGCATTACGCTGTATCACTCTACTGGTTACATAATAGAAAGATGTTTTAAACGGTATATAATTTGTAGAAGGATTTTGCTTTTTTAAATCGAAATACTAAAAAAGAAGTATCTTTGTATCTTTATATGGAACAAAGTTGCGTAATATAGAAGGAATAGATTGTTTTTGTGTAAACTTTGTTCCTGTAGTTGTAATCATATTAATCATTAGGAGGAAGAAAATGAACCGAGGAGATTTTTTATGGTTGGCTGCACTATGTGCTGTTTCATCCATTATGTTGGTTCCGGCCAGTCATCAAGTATTCATAAGTGTTACGAAAGAACATCCTTATATCATGGGTTTTGTAAAATTCGCCATTTTGGCTACAATGGGTGAACTGTTGTGCATCCGCATTGCCATGGGTCAATGGAGAATGCCCCCAGGTGTAGGCTATCGTGGTATCATCTGGGGACTCATCGGTATCCTGATTGTTTTAATGTTTGAAATATTTGCTAGCGGGGTTACGTCCGCTATCACAAAAGGGCTGCTATGGTCTGGTAGTGTATCTGTTAGTAAAATATGGACGGCATTGTGGATTAGCACAATCATGAATTTAGCTTTTGCACCTGTATTTATGACTTTTCACCGGATTACCGACACCTATATTGATATAATATGTGGCGAAAATACCTCCTTTGGAGATGTTAAGTTATCGGATGTGATTAGCAGAATTGATTGGCAGGGGCTGATTTCCTTTGTTGTTTTGAAAACAATTCCTTTCTTTTGGATACCAGCTCATACCATTACCTTTTTATTGCCACCGGAGTATCGGGTTTTGATGGCAGCGTACTTGTCTATAGCGTTAGGGGCAATCCTTGCCTATGGAAAAAGAAGAAAGCTTAACATGTAACATGAGGGATTAAAAGGAGAAAAAATAACATGCTTATAACGGAAATACTTTCCCGCAATGCCATATCCTATGGTAATGATATTAGCTTAATTGAAATAAATCCTGAATTACAGGAAGAACATGAAGTTTCATGGCGTGAGTATGAACTGATTGAAACCAACCCTGTATCCCATTTTCGGCGGGAAATGACCTGGCGTGAATTTGATGAGAAAGCAAACCGCTGTGCCAATTTGCTACTGAGTAGTGGTATAAAAAAGGGTGATAAAGTTGCGATACTGTTAATGAATTGCCTGGAATGGCTGCCGATTTACTTTGGAATTCTTAAAGTGGGTGCTGTGGCAGTACCTTTAAATTTTCGCTATACTGCAGAGGAAATAAAATATTGCCTAGAACTATCAGAAGCTGCCCTACTAATCTTTGGCCCGGAATTTATTGACCGTGTAGAAAGTATTAAAGACCAGCTTGTTACTGTTAAAAGTTGTTTTTATGTTGGAGAAAATGGCCCTTCCTTTGGAAAAAACTATAGGGAAATTGAAACTGTTTATTCCTCAGAAGCGCCCTGCATTAAACTTATAATGGAAGATGATGCAGCCATCTATTTTTCTTCCGGCACGACAGGCTTTCCTAAGGCCATTCTTCATACTCACTCTAGTTTACTATCTGCTTGCTATACAGAACAAAATCATCATCAGCAAACTCGGGAAGATAATTTTCTATGCATTCCGCCCCTCTATCATACTGGTGCCAAAATGCATTGGTTTGGAAACTTTTTAGTAGGCAGCAAAGCTGTTTTACTTCGTGGGGTTAAGCCAACATGGATACTGAAAGCCGTCTCTGAAGAAAAGGCTACAATTGTCTGGTTGCTTGTTCCTTGGGCGCGGGATATTCTCAATGCCATTGAAAGTGGAGAAGTGAAGCTAGAAGATTATAATCTTGCTCAATGGCGATTGATGCATATTGGTGCTCAGCCTGTTCCGCCTAGCCTAATTCACCGCTGGCAAAAGTACTTCCCTAACCATCAATATGATACAAACTACGGTTTAAGCGAATCAAGTGGGCCAGGCTGTATTCATCTTGGCATGGAAAATATTCATAAAGTTGGGGCTATTGGAAAACCAGGGTTTAAATGGGAAGCAAGGATTATCGATGAAGCTGGCTGCCCTGTTCAACAGGGGAATGTCGGGGAACTTGTTGTAAAAGGACCAGGTGTGATGAAATGTTATTATAATGACCCTGAGGCGACGGCAGCAGTACTCAAAGAGGGCTGGCTATTTACCGGTGATATGGCCCGCATGGATGAAGAAGGGTTTATTTACTTAGTTGATCGCAAAAAAGATGTGGTTATTTCGGGAGGCGAAAATCTCTACCCAGTACAGATTGAAGATTTTCTTCATAAAAATGATGCCATTAAAGATGTAGCAGTCATTGGTTTGCCCGATCAGCGCTTAGGGGAAATTGCAGCGGCGATTATCGAGCTAAAGCCAGATTATAGGTGTACCGAGGAAGAAATAATACAATTTTGTGCTGCTCTGCCACGGTACAAGCGTCCGCGCAAAATTATATTTGGCGATGTTCCGCGCAATCCTACTGGCAAAATTGAAAAAACCAAGTTGCGGGAAAAGTATTGCGTAGCACACTTAATAGAAGATCAAACTCAAAATTAAAAAGTTGCCCTGATACATAATAAAAAAAGCTATCCTTTATAGTAGCAAAAGACTCCTAACAAATTTGTTAGGAGTCTTTTGATGCAAGTAAGCCTTCGGGGCGTCCGTAGGCTATTTTTTTTGTCCTTTGATTTCTTCTGCCAATGCTTTAAAGGCGGGAATGGAGTTTTTAATGCTATTGAAATCCACACAATAGGCCAGTCTAAAATGTCCAGGACAACCAAAGCCGCTGCCAGGTACAACGAGAAGATTGTATTTCAAGGCAAGTTTTGCAAATTCAATGTCATCGGGAATAAGGGATTGGGGGAAAAGATAAAAGGCTCCTTGCGGTTTGACGCAGGAATAGCCGAGCTCAATGAGATGATTGTATAAGAAGTCCCGTCTTTTTTTATATTCACCCGTATTTACAGCCACATCCAAGGAGTCAGCAATTACTTTTTGGAAGAGGGAAGGTGCATTTACGAAACCCAGTGTTCGATTGCAAAAAATCATACCACTAATTAATAAATGTACATTAGGGATGCTAGGGTTTACTGCAATATAGCCAACCCGCTCCCCTGGAATAGCCAAGGATTTACTGTAGGAATTTACAATCGCCGAATGCTTAAATAACTTTAGAATACTTGGTACTTCCACTTGGTCATAGATTACCTTACTGTAGGGTTCGTCCGATATAACAAGTATCTTAGAGCCAAACTCTCGTTCTTTGGCCTCTAATAAAGTAGCAATTTCTTTTAATATTTTTTCACTGTATACCACGCCCGTAGGATTATTGGGCGAATTAATAATAATTGCTTTACACTTAGGGGTAATACTTTTGGCAAGAAGATCTAGAGATGGTTCAAAGGTCTGAGTATTGGCTGGTACAACGACAGGTTTCCCAGCACAGTTTTCAATATAAAATAAATATTCAACAAAATACGGTGAAAAAACGATGACTTCATCTTCGGGATTTAAAATGCTTTTTAAGATAACATTAAGTCCGCCCGCAGCCCCACAGGTCATAATGATATGATTTTGTGTGACAGGTAAACCACTTTCTTCTGCATTCTTTTTTGCAATCTTTTCTCGAACATCAAGATGCCCGGCATTGTTCATATAACGATGTAGGCCAGGGAATTGGTCGGAAGTATATTTTTTGAGGGCATTTTGTACTTCTACTGGTGGTTCATAATCAGGATTACCTAAACTAAAATCATATACATTTTCTGCACCATGAATTTTCCGAAGTTTTTCTCCTTCTTCAAACATGGCACGTATCCATGAAGACTTGCTAATTTTGTTGGAAATGTTTTGCGAAAGCATATTCGTTCCTCCTGAATTTAAGTAGAATTGGTAAAAGAGCTTTAGTAGTCCTTCTGTATGAAGGTCTTGAAATCCTTTTCCTTCGGGGACAAAAGATAAATATATTGTAAAACTAGATAATAGTATTTAGGTAATCAGAAAATATAGTGAAAAAAATGCCAACTATTGTAGGGATTTGGCAGGAGTTTTTCTGAGGGTTATGGAATTTTATAACTTATCACATATAATGATAAGAGATAAATATTATAACTACAATTAATAAGAAGGAGAGAAAAATATGAGTTGGTATTTAGAGGCTTTAAAGAAGTATGCGACCTTTAGAGGAAGATCTAGACGCAAAGAATATTGGTACTTTACTCTATTCAACATGATTGTGATGCTATTGCTTATGGCAATTGATGGTATGATAGGTAGTTTTAGTAGTAAAGCTGGCATTGGTTTGTTAAGCACTATTTATTCCCTAGTAGTGATAATTCCAGGTATAGCGGTATCCATAAGGCGTCTTCATGATACAAGTCGTAGTGGCTGGTGGCTACTTATTTCTTTTGTTCCAATTGTCGGCGGGATTGTGTTACTCGTATTCATGGTGCAAGACAGCAAACCTGGTGAAAATGAATTTGGATCAAATCCCAAGGAACTCACAGCATAATAATTAGGAACAAGGCGCTGCATCATAAATGAGTAGTGCCTTGTTTATATGTATGTTTTCTTATAAAAAACGAAGTGGTGATTTATAAAGGAATTGTTGAGAGGAGTGTTAGTGTGAGTTTTTTTAAAAAAGATGCGCCTTGTAGTGAAGCCCTTTGTGTCATAAAAAATGTTGAAGACCGACTGAGGGGGAAAGTAGTTGATAACCTTAAAGTTGAGTATCCTATTCATAAAACATTGCTTCAACACTTTGATAAACTGCTAGCAAGTGAAGAAAAGATGTCGCTTAACTCCAAACAAATGTTAAATGTTATTTCTTCCTTGAGCGAATTTGATGTTAAAATGAAGCATTCCGCTTATAAAATGATTGATTTTGCAAAAAACATGTCCGTTGTAAGTGAGTCTAATCTTGCTATTGTAGAAGAAATCACTGCTAGTATGAATGATGTGAACGATACTATCGGCCATACCTCAGATACAATGGACCAATTATCCAAATCATCTAATGATTTAATTCGTAAGAATGACGAGAGTATGTTTCAATTAAATGAAGTGAATATATTAAAAGAAAATGTGGTAAAAGATACAACGACAATGAGCGAACAAATAGAGCAGTTAGTAGCGATGGCTACTAAGGTAAATGAAATAGTAAATGGCGTTCAAGTTATAGCAGAGCAAACAAATTTATTAGCACTGAATGCTTCGATTGAAGCTGCTCGGGCCGGAGAATTTGGCAGAGGGTTTTCTGTTGTAGCTACTGAGATTAGAAATTTAGCAGATAGTACAAAAGCGAATTTAAATGATATGAGGGTTTTTGTAAATAATATACATCAAGCAGCTAATGATGGCAGAGAAAGTATGAAAAATACAATGAAATCTACGAATAATATGAATGAAAAACTTGATAGTATATCCAGTACAATTAAAGAAAATGTACATATGTTAAGAGATACGGTGCAAGATGTAAATACCATATCAACTGCAATGCTTAATATCAAAGAGGCGGCAACACAAGTAAATCAAGCAATGAATTTATCCGCACAAGATGCAGAGACGCTACTTAATATGACAAAAGTTATTCATGAGGATGCTACGCAAAGTGCTGAAAATGCACAACACATATCAAAGATTGATGAAGACCTTAGCGATATTGTCCGAGATATGTTTGATGCTTTAAATGGTGGTATGAATGCCATTACCAATGAGGAACTTATTCAGAATCTTTCAAAAGCAAAAGAAGCACATGGTAACTGGATGAAAAATTTGAGAAAAATAGTAGATGAAATGAAAAGTTACCCAATCCAGACTAACTCTAAAAGATGTGCATTTGGTCATTTTTATCATTCTATTAATATAAAACATCCAGATATAACCCAAGAATGGTTGGCGATTGATGGAATACACCATGAGCTTCATACTATGGGTGATAAGGTAATTAGTGCTATTGGTAACAATAATTCAGAATTGGCGAACAAACTATATCTTGAAGCGAAAGAGTTATCAAATACAATATTTTCCCATATTGATAATACTATAATAGCGATTGAAAAAAACTCCAAATTAGGAATAGAAGTTTTAAGAATAGAGTAATTAG
>JAPUES010000141.1:0-7618 GCA_027492445.1 Sporomusaceae bacterium
ATTAGCTAGTGCTAAGAAGGAAAGATAAGAAGCGTAGGCTCCTTATCTTTTTTTTTTTGCTAAAAGTGTAGAAATATTAGTTCGAAGGGTTTTGTCTGAGGCAATAGTATAATATAATGATAGGATGTAAATGCGTTATTCAAAGTGAGGAGACAAGCATGTTAAAAATAGTAGCAGTAGCAGTCGGAGGAAGCATTGGGGCAACGACTCGTTATTTGGTATCCACGTGGGCAGCGGGCAGATTTGGTACTGCTTTTCCCTATGGTACTTTGATTGTTAATATTGTAGGTTGTTTTATTATTGGTGCCTTTATGACTGCCGCTACAGAGCGGTTCATTGTCAACCCTTATTGGCGCCTCATTATTACCGTAGGTTTTGTAGGAGGATTGACTACCTTTTCTTCCTTCAGTTATGAAACCTTTAAATTAATCGAAGATGGCGGTATTACCATGGTGATGTATAATCTATTAGGAAATTTCATTTTAGGATTTTTAGCTACTTGGTTAGGTATTACTGCCGTGCGATTGTTATAATAGTTGGATAAATTTTCTTATTTATTGTCAGAGATGTTATGAAATGATATAATAATAAAGATAACCTATAGATAAACCTTTAATAACAGGTTTTATTTTCGGAATCAGAAAGTATCACACTTTTTTGATTCCAAGCTAGGGAAACTAAGGCTTGGCTGAGGCCAAGTTTTCTATGTACCAATGGGTGACCATATAGTCATATTTTATAAAAGGATGGATATACCTTGCAGATTATTGACCTACATTGCGATACTATATTACATTTGAGTGACAATTCTCAGCTCAAACTAAAGAATAATAATTTGAGTGTAGATATAAGAAAATTAAAAGAAGGTAAAAGCTTAGCTCAATTTTTTGCCTTATTTATTGATTTGGCAGAGCACCCAGATGCACTGCAGCGTTGTTTACGGATGATTGATGTTTTTTATCGAGAAATAGAGGGGAATTCCACAGAAATTGCCTTAGTTCGTAATTTTGAAGAATTAATGTTACAGCAACAAGCGGGAAAGATAGGAGCATTTTTAACCATTGAAGAAGGTGGAACTCTCGCAGGTCGCCTTGAGAATCTGCGCAATTTTTATCGTTTAGGTGTACGCCTCATTACCCTTACTTGGAATTATCCAAATGAGATAGGTTACCCAAATTGTAAGGAGCAATTTCGGACACAGGGCCTGACGGAATTTGGTCAGCAGGTGGTACAGGAAATGAATGCTCTAGGTATGATTATTGATGTATCCCACCTTTCGGATCAAGGGTTTCATGATGTCCTTGCTTTATCAAACAAACCTTTTGTGGCTTCCCACTCTAATGCTCGCGCGATATGCAATCATGGACGGAATCTGACAGATGATATGATTCGACGGTTAGCAGACAAAGGCGGTGTAATGGGCATTAATTTCTGCGGTGAATTTCTGGGAGGAACGGCTGTAAGTAGAATTGATGATATGATGATTCATATCAAGCATATTTATAATGTAGGCGGTATTGAAGTACTGGCTTTGGGAACAGATTTTGATGGCATTGATAATACGTTAGAAATAGCTACTATTGGAGAAATCGGAAAATTGGTTCAAGCCTTAAGAAATCATGGTTTTACAGAAGGTGAAATCGAAAAAATCGCTTATAAAAATACACTGCGAGTCATACAAGATTGTCTATAAGTGATAATGGGTACAAGATAAAGATGTTCTTTGATTCAGTATAATTGGAGGTAGAAAATGAAGTACACGAGGCCGTGCATATCCTCTCAAGATTCTCAAAATAAACGCCAACAAATATTAGATGCGGCATACATTGTTTTCTCACGCAAAGGTTACCATCGGGCAACCGTCGATGAAATTATTGCCTTGGCGGACACGGGAAAAGGGACCGTTTATAATTATTTTGTTAATAAAGAACAATTATTTTATACGTTAATCAAAGAACGCAGTACGCCTTTTGAAACTATTTTAGAAAATATCATTGCTTCCCCAGACATGCCCTTTAAAAAAATTGAGGTTCTTATTAAAGCTTTCTTAGAATTTTATCGAGATAATGCTGACTTGTGGCGAGTTGTAATGCATGAAGTGCGTGGCTTTAGTGTAGAGGGATATAGTAATTTTCCTATAGAGCAACGTGTAAAATATCAAACGTGCTTTTGCCAAACGATTGGTATGATTGAAAAGGTTTTGCTAGAAGCTAAAGAACAAGGGCTTATTCAAGGGCGATGTGATGCCAATCGAGCAGCCCATAGTCTTTTTAGTGTAATAGTAACAGCTGTATTTCGGGATTTTATTGACAATGATATTGATGAAACGGCCCAGCGGATTGCAGAAATATTTTTATATGGTGTGGCTTCTAAATAATTTTTTTTCGTAGAGAATGACTATATAGTCAAAAATTTAAAAAGGTGGGAATTTTTCGTGGAGGAAAAAGGGGCTAGTAGCAGTAAATCAAAGCTGATTTTAGGATTGTTAATTACTTTTTTAGCAGTAGGTATTCTAGGCGGTGGTTGGTGGTGGTATATGACTACTAAGTATGTAACTACGGATGATGCTCGTATTAGTGGTACGATTGTAAGTATTAGTGGAAAGATTCCTGGCAGAATTACGGAAGTTCTGGTCAAAGAAGGGGAGCAAGTAAAAGCTGGGCAGGTTGTGGCACGTATTGATAGTCGAGAGGTGCTGGCTCAAAAGGCTCAAGCGATAGCCGCAGTGGCAGTAGCGAAAGCGAAGTATGAAGAACTTGTAGCAGGATCTCGTCCACAGGAAATCGGACAGGCTCGTTTTAGCGTAGATCAAGCGCGGGCTACTGTTGATCAAGCTCAAGCTAACTTAGAAAATGCAGCTAAAAATTATGAACGAATGCAAGCCTTATATAATCAAGGGGCGATTAGTTCTAGCCAAATTGACAGTGCACGCACGGCTTATAATGTTGCCAAAGAAGCATTGCGAGGATCCCGAGAAGGTGAAAATGTAGCTGGCGAAAAACTGGATTTATCCATAAGCGGGACGAGAGAGGAAAGCATTCGGGGCGCTGAGGCCCAATTAAAACAAGCGCAAGCAGCCTTAGAAGCCGTAACCGTTCTCGGTGATTATACAACCATCATTTCCCCTGTGGCAGGAACTGTCGCCCTTAAATCTATTAATCCTGGCGAGGTGATTGCTGCCGGTCAGCCTTTATTTTCCATTGTAGATTTGCAGGATGTGTGGCTCAATACAAGAATTGAAGAAACGAAACTTGGGAAAATCAAGATAGGACAAAAAGTAGAATATACTATTGATGGTTATCCAGGTCGCCATTTTGAGGGTGAGGTCTATGAGATTGGTTCAGCAGCTAATTCTGTTTTTGCTTTAATACCAACAGAAAATGCTTCTGGTAATTTTACAAAAGTGACGCAGCGTGTTGGGGTTAAAATTTCATTACCGAAAGATGATACCATACTCTTTCGCCCAGGGATGTCGGCTGTCATTAAAATCCACGTAGGATAGGAGGTGATAGGATGTTCATCTCTAATTTAGCGATAAAAGAAGAACGTTATCGTTGGTGGGCGTTAGGTGTGACGATTATTGGTGGCTTTATGAGCATTCTTGACACTAGTATTGTGAATATTGCCATACCGAAGATGATGGCAGTATTTTCCGTGGGAACGGATGATGCCCAATGGATATTGACGGCATATATGCTGACCATGGGCGTTGTTCAGCCGGCAACAGGATATTTATGTAATGCCTATGGAACTAGACGGATGTATTTACTGAGCCTCGCGATTTTTACTGTGGGATCATTTTTATGCGGTATAGCCTGGAGTAATGATACGATGATTCTATTTCGTATTATACAGGCTGTTGGTGGCGGACTAATTATTCCTGTTACCATGACCATTGTTTATTTAGTATTCCCCGTTGAACAACGAAATGTTGCCATGGGGATTTGGGGAATATCGGCGATGGTGGCCCCAGCCATTGGGCCTACCTTAAGCGGGTATTTAGTGGAATACTGGGATTGGCGATTTATTTTTACCATTAATATTCCTATTGCTGTAGTTGGTTATGTGGCAGCGGCGCTAGTACTTAGGGAAACACCTTTTTCTAGTTCCCAAAAGTTTGATTTTGCAGGCTTTGTAACATCAGCCCTTGGTCTATTTTGTTTGTTATTGGCGTTAAGTAAGGGGACAGAAGAAGGCTGGACATCGGCCTATATTATTGCACTGCTATATGTTGCAATAACCAGCTTAACCTTATTTGTATTTATTGAACTAAATCACGAAAATCCGATTTTAGATGTGCGGATTTTTGGGGATTGGAATTTTACGTTTAGTATGATTACTACTTTTATTGGTACTATGGGACTCTTTGGTGCTATTTTTATGGTACCATTGTTTATGGAGAATCTGCGCGGATAGTCTGCCATGGAAACAGGTGTACTGATGTTTCCCTCTGCAGCTACCGCAGGATTATTAATGCCTATTTCTGCCAAGATAGCCGATCGGTTTGGCGCTAAGCCTGTAGTGGTCGCAGGCATCTTTTTACTAGGCATGGGTACAATGCCATTAATGTATATTGATATGGATACGAGCTATGAATATATTATGCTGATTATGGCCATTCGTGGGTTGGGCTTAGGTTTATTTATGATGTCAGTCACGGTAATGGGGATGGCTGATATTCCATTAAGTAAGGTAGGGCAGGCATCTTCCATTAATAATGCCCTGCGCCAGGTCAGTGGTTCCATGGGAATTGCTATTTTAACAACGGTACTGCAAAATAGGCAGATTTTTCATTTGCAACATATTGCAGAAAATGTTAATCGCACATCCACTACAGTACAAGGAATGCTAACATCCGGTGAAAAATTATTTATGCATCATGGGGATGTGCCGTGGCTAGCACATGTGAAGTCTTTAGCTGTAATGAGCCAGTTGGCAGGGCTGCAATCCCATATATTTTCTTTTGATGATGGGTTCTTTGTATTGTCATTGATTTGTCTTGCAGGGGTAATACCTGCTCTACTCCTTAGACCCATTAAACCTAAAAAAGATAGCGTAGCGATTATGATGGAATAAAAGCTAAGAGACTTGACCTTTGGTCAAGTCTCTTAGCTTTTATAGTAGCGTTCCGCTCATTACTCTGTAAGTAGTTGATACCATCCGTTCATGTCAAGGACAGAACTAGATAAAAGGTGGTTATTTAGTAGTACAATAATAATTGTACTAGAAAGTGTGTGGGTACACACTTTTGTAAACTAGCTATATGAAATTGTGAGTTCCATTACATAATTCAGTGGAATCAACCCCTCGCATAATTGCTTTGGTGGACTTTCTAAATTGTTCAATGGAATCACCCCATTTCCTAAAGTCATTTCTATACTAAGATAGAGTGACGGTATGTTATATATGAGGCTTAGCTGCGTGATTCAATGGAAACAACCCCTTTTTATGGTGATTTGGCGGACTATCTAAAGTATCCAATGGAATCACCCCCGTTTCCTAAATTCATTTGCTACTCTTACTTTTTCTTTCATTTCTTTATCTTGTCTTCATTATAATCCTAATTTTAAAAAATTTCAATAGGTTTTTATGTATACATTTGTGTTTCTTGAAAATATTATTGTTTCCGTGGAAGAAACATTTTTTTAGTATTCTATATGTGTAAAAGGCTAGAAAAAGTGTTATTATAGTAGTATATGGATAAAGTAGAGAGGCGGTCAGAAAGATGTTATTTGATAGTCATATGCATACGGATTTTTCCAGTGACTCCAAAATGCTTATGGAAGAAGCTGTAGCAAAGGGAAAAGAATTAAATATCGGCATTACGATTACGGAACACATGGATATTAATTACCCAGGTCCAATGGCCTTTACCTTTGATGTGAACCAATATTTTGCAGATTATAATAAATATCGGAGTGACAAGGTGCTACTCGGCATTGAGATTGGTATGCGATCAGATTGTCTTGCGGAGAATTGCCAGATTGTTGAAAATTATCCCTTTGATTATGTGATTGGATCGGTGCACGTAGTGGATGGGATTGATATTTATCTACCTGAATTTTATGAGGGGAAAAGCAAAGGGGAGATATACCAACAGTATTTTACCGCTATGCTAGAATGTGTAAGTTGTTATGAAGGGATTCATAGCTTAGGACATATTGATTATATTGCCAGATATGCTCGCTTTGCTGATCCAGAAGTGTATTATCATGAGTTTAGAGAACAAATTGATGAAATATTGACGGTGCTCGCTCGTAAAGGTAAGGCACTAGAAATCAACACCAGACGCCTCAGTAGTAGAGATGTGATAGAAAATTTGATGCCGCTATATGAGCGTTTTTATGAAGTCGGGGGGCGGTTAGTAACCATTGGATCAGATGCTCATCGTGCAGAAGACATTGGCAAAGGTCTGAGGGAAGGATTAGAGGTTGCAGAACGTACGAAGCTAGAAGTGGTGTATTTTAAGGATGGTAAGGCTCAATATATGAAATAGAAGAAATCACCCCTTTTCTATCTGGGGTGATTTCTTCTATGAAACAGCCCTCTCTACCTTTGTGAAAAAGTAAAGTGGACTGCTTCCGTACCAATAAACGATGGTATAATGATTATATCACAGTTAAGTACTTTAAGAAATGAATTGTGAAATTTACTTTGTAGTAAGATGCTTATCCTATTAATTAGAATGCAGGTACAACAGCACCTTGATATTTCTCATTGATGAATTTTCTTACTTCTTCTGAAGTTAGGGCTTTAGTTAATTTTTGAATTTCAGGACGAGTTTCATCACCCTTGCGGATGGTTAGGATATTTACATAAGGGGAATCGTTTTGTTCAATAAAGAGGGCATCTTTGGTCGGTACTAATTTTGCTTCTAGTGCATAGTTGGTGTTAATGACGGCAATAGAGACATCTTCGAGTACGCGAGGCAGTTGAGGAGCTTCGAGTTCGCTGATTTGAACGTTTTTAGCATTGGTGACAATGTCACTTACTGTTGCGTTTACACCAACACCATCTTTTAGTTTGATGATGCCTGCTTTATCAAGTAGTGCTAAGGCGCGACCACCGTTGGTAGGATCGTTAGGAATAGCTACTTTTGCACCAGCAGGAAGCTCTGTTAGGTTTTTAATCTTTTTGGAATAGATGCCCATTGGCTCAATGTGTACGGCCGCAGTATAAGTTAACGCTAAGTTGCGTTCAGTAGAGAATTTATTAAGATAAGGGATATGTTGGAAAAAGTTAGCATCTAATTCTTTTTCTGCGACAGCAATGTTTGGTGTTACATAGTCCGTCATTTCGATAATTTGTAGATCAATGCCTTCGGTTGCCAGCAGTGGTTTTACGACAGCTAGAATTTCAGCGTGAGGTAGAGCTGTAGCGCCTACTTTAACGATGGTTTTACTTGCTCCTTGAGGGGCAGTGCTTTTGCTGCAACCGCTTACCAGCAATCCGAGTGAGAGTAGGGCGACAAAAACTAATAATAATTTTTTCATTGTTAACATCCTCCAAGATTTTATTTTTTATTTAGGCGGCGGGCTAAGTAATCGCCGGTTGATTGTACAATTTGCACTTGACCGATTAAGATAATGACGGTAATAAGCATGATGTCAGCGCGGAA
>JAPUES010000141.1:7718-12876 GCA_027492445.1 Sporomusaceae bacterium
GCAATGCTAAGAGGGACAATGGCAGCATTCGTACCAATGGAAGTACCGACAATAAGCCTAGTGAGAGGAATGATTGCTACCATTAAAATGATAAAGGGAGTGGAGCGGGCTGCATTGACAATCACTCCTAGTACTTGATTTAATGGAGTATTTTCTAAAATATGCTTTTTACCCGTAGTGACTAAAATAATGCCTAATGGTACACCAATTAGTGCAGAAATAAGGCCTGATACGGCTACCATATAGGTAGTTTCCCATAGGGATTTAGCTAGCAGTGTTAGTATTTCTGGGGACATAACCAATCACCTCGATTCCTAGTTCTCGTGTTTGTAAGTAAGAAAGAGCCTGCTCTAGCGAAGCTGGTTCGCCAGATAGTTCAACGATTAGAGTACCAAAAGGGGTAGTTTGAATATGATCAATATTGCCATGTAAGATGCTAGCGTCAATGGCAAAGCGCCTAATCATACTAGAAATAACAGGTTCCTCGGCAGAATGACCAAGAAAGGATAAACGGAGGATTAGATTGCTATCCTCTATGGGGGTAGGTGACAAGTTAAGGTCTGCAAAAATATCAGGAAGGTTGTGGTTAATAATATTACTAATAAATTCTTTCGTAGTATTGGCTTTTGGTTTGGTAAAGACATCAAGAACGGTGCCTTGCTCGATAATGAGCCCGCCTTCAATAACGGCGACGGTATCACAAATTTCTTTAATGACTTGCATCTCATGGGTGATGAGGACGATGGTGAGGCCAAACTCTCGGTTAATATTTTTTAGTAATGCTAAGATGGATTTGGTGGTTTGGGGATCAAGAGCTGACGTTGCTTCATCGCAAAGCAGTACTTTGGGGTGATTGGCAAGGGCTCTGGCAATGCCGACTCTTTGTTTTTGTCCACCGCTGAGTTGGGCTGGGTATTGATCTTTTTTATCCCTTAGTCCTACTAAGTCTAAAAGATGCATAACCTCCTTATCAATGCTCTGTTTACTGCAGTTCGCTAATTCAAGAGGAAATGCAATATTTTGGTAAACAGTGCGGGAGGATAAAAGGTTAAAGTGCTGAAAAATCATGCCGATTTTTTTACGCTGCTCCCTTAGCTCTAGTTCGCTTAGTGCTGTAAGCTCTTGTCCATCGACGATGACCTTACCTTTTGTAGGACGCTCTAACATATTAATACAACGAATGAGGGTGCTTTTCCCGGCACCGCTCGTACCAATAATGCCAAAGATTTCTCCTTGGGCTACAGTTACGTTTATCCCCTTTAAGGCAGGAACGATGCCATTACTGCTGCGATATGTCTTTTCAATGTCTTGTAGTGTAATCAAAATGGTGACTCCTTTCTTACTATGTTGTTACAACAAAAAAAGCTGCTTCACAACAGGAAGCAGCATACTAAACTTATTTGCGCTTCATCTGCCAGGATATACTCCTGTGGATTTGGCACCGTTTCACAAATGTGAGTGGTTGCCGCAGTTTCATAGGGCCATTCCCTCCGCTGCTCTTGATGAAAAATGTATTAACTTGTCGAATAAATAGTATCATAGTCAGGAAATAGTGTCAAGGAAAATTGCTAGCCTTATCTTTACAATTTATCGCTGATAATGTTATAATTTAACGAAGTAAAGAATGAAAGTGATAAAGGAAAAGGAGAACAATAATATATGGCTACAAATCCTAAATTAAAGGGTGAATTGGCTGATCGCCTGTTTCAGGGCATTTTATTGTTAGAGAATCAAGAAGAATGTTATCAATTTTTTGAAGATATTTGTACAATTAGTGAATTGAAATCCTTAGCCCAACGTCTCGAAGTTGCTTTCATGCTCAAAAATAAGCATACTTATGATGAGATTGTTGCCAAAACAGGTGCGAGTACTGCGACCATTAGTCGGGTGAAACGTTGTTTGCATTATGGTGCCGATGGCTATAATCTTATTTTAGATCGTATGGCGACAGAGGAAAAGTAAGCTATATCTTAGCCTAATAAGGATGTAGAGGAATAGAAATTTTAAATAGTGGAGTGTGGAAAAATGAGTCAACAGGAATTTGTACCTCAAATCCCTTATGGAACAAGGGATTTTTTACCTAAAGAAGCCAGCCGCAAACGAGCAGTAGAGGGAGCTTTAGCTCATTTATTTGATAGCTGGGGATATGATGAAGTGGTTACGCCCACCATTGAATATTTAGAAACCTTAGCGGTGGGAACTGGAAATGACTTAGACCAGCATATGTTTAAATTTTTTGATAAGAATAATCGTATCTTAGCCTTGCGTCCTGATATGACAACACCCATGGCCCGGGTGGCAGCCACTCGTTTAAAAGAATATTCTGGTCCGATGAAATTATTTTATTTGACCAATGTATTTCGTTATGAACAAGCCCAAACCGGCAGACAGTGTGAATTTTATCAAGCAGGTGTAGAGCTTCTTGGTGTGTCAGCCCCCACCGCAGATGCAGAGATAATTGCCCTAGCCATTGAATCTATGCTGAAATCTGGTCTGAAACAATTTCAAATTGGTCTCGGCCAAGTAGACTTTATCAATGGTATTATGGGGGAAAGCGGTTTATCTTTGCAACAACAGCAACAGGTAAAACATGCCATGCTTACACGAAATTTGGTTGGACTAAATGAATTGGTAGCAGCCAGTGGCTTATCCCAAGAGGGGCAGAAGGTCTTAAAAAACATTCCTCTACTACATGGCAGACAAGATATGCTAACACAAGCTTATGGTATGGTACAAAATGAAATGAGCCGTAATGCTTTGGATAATTTAGCAGAGATTTATCGCTTACTAGAAAGCTATGGCGTAGCCGAGTATGTGGATTTTGATTTAGGTATTATTCGTGATTTTGATTATTACACGGGTATGGTTTTTGAAGGCTATACGCCAGGTCTTGGCTTTCCTATCTGCGGTGGCGGACGTTATGATACTATGCTCAGCTCTTTTGGTATGAACTGTGGGGCTACAGGTTTTGCACTCGGCATTGAACGCATCTTATTGGCTCTTGAGCGCCAAGGAATTGTTAGTAAGGCCGATGCCAAAGATGTCTACATTGGTTGGAATCATGATAAGCTTACCGATGCCATTGGGCAAGGGGAAGAACTGCGTAAATCAGGTAAAAGAGTAGAGCTAGGACTTACTGCTCAAACTAAGAGTGAGGCCGAGAGTAGTCAAAAGGATAGAGGCTATAGTCAATTGGTCTATATAGGATAAAGATAGGTATGGTGGTAGAACTATGAGCAGGCGGATCAAACAGGTAATTGCTGCATTAACAGCCGTCATTCGCCCAGAAGATCGGATCTTTGTAAGTACCTATTTAAGTGCTGCCGAGCAAACGCTCTTTTGGGCCATGAATCTTCCAGATCAGCGTCATGTTCTGAATGTAGCCTATACAGCACTCGAACTCGCTAGGGGACAACAGGAAATTGATATTGAGATGTTAATTAAATGTGCCCTCTTACATGATGTGGGAAAAATCAAAGGTGATGTCAGTACCATTGATAAGATTATTACTGTCATTGGTCATAAAGTGTCCCCTAGATGGGCCAAAGAATGGGGGCGCCTAGGGCGCGGGAGTAAACTAAAAAATATACGCCATGCTTTTTATATTTATTTTCATCATGCCAAGCGTAGCGCTAGGATGCTCCAGGTGATTGGTACCCAGGAGAAAATTATCGACATTGTTGCCAAACATCACAAAACTCCAGCAGATTATGATCCGCTGGAGCTAGTATTACTGCGTAAGGCTGATGATTTACATTAAATAATCTTAGTAGCCTCGTTGTTTATCAATGACATTTAGCATTTCTTTATTTTCTACATATCTAGAAAGATTATCGGCAAAGAGTTTAATAGCTCGATCAAGATAGCTAGGAGAGATGGCCGCTAGGTGAGGGGTAATGATGACATTTGCCATATCCCATAAAGGAGAAGTGTCTTCTAAGGGTTCATGGTCAAACACATCTAGGCCAGCGCCTTTCAGCAGACCTTGCTCTAGGGCGGTAATTAAATCCTCTTGGCAAAGTACCCCGCCACGAGAAATGTTAATAAAATAAGCAGAAGGTTTCATAAGGGAGAATTCTTTTAAGGTAAATAACCCTTTTGTTTCCTCGAGTAAAGGCAAAGCTACCACTACAAAATCAGAGGCAGCAAGGAGTTCATGGAGTTTATCGGGAGTATATAACTTATCGACAAAAAGCTCTGTAGTCATGGTTTGTTTACTAGCAATCACATGCATGCCCATCCCTTTGGCTTTCTTAGCAATTTCTCGACCAATACTGCCAAGACCAACAATGCCGATGGTTTTATCATGAATTTCGCTCACGGGAACCCGGTTCCACACTTTCTTAGTTTGTTGGCGGATAAAGAAATTAAGGCCGCGGGTAAAAGTGAGCATCATAGCAAGAACATGTTCTGAGACGGGTATGCCATGAATGCCACGGGAATTGGTGAGTAGGGTATCTTTCATCTCGGGGAAGAGTAGTTCTTCCACGCCTGCACTTAAAGCGTGCACCCACTTTAGTTTTGGTGCAGCAAGGTGAAGGGGACGAATATCCATAGAGCCCCAGGTTAGTAAAATATCAGTAGTGGGGATATGGTCCTTAGCTTGCTCTAAGGTGCAGGGGATAATAGTGCAGTTTGGTGCAACGGTCTCTATTGCTTTTATATGGCGGTCAGCCAGGCTATTTGTTACAAGAATCGTTAATGCAGACATAATATAAGACACCCCTTTTTATGTTATACAAATGACAGTGTAAAAGTACTTTTATTATTCTGCCAAGTAATTCTACATATACACCCCAAAATCCTACATTTTCGTTGACGAATATTTTAAGGAGTGTTAATATAGTTGTATGTTAACGCTTTAAATAACTAAAGGATTATAGGAGGACATTCATGACTTCAAGTGACATGGATTATCTTACAATAGCATTGCCAAAGGGCAAAGTATTTGAAAAATCAGTAGAAATGCTAGCTAAGCTAGGCTATACCGCAGAGGGTCTAACTGAAAACTCTCGCAAGCTTATTATTACCAATGAAGAACAAAAATTACGCTTTATTATTACAAAGACCGCAGATTTACCTACGTATGTGGAATATGGAGCAGCTGATATCGGTATTATCGGCAAAGATGTTTTAGAAGAAGAAGGTAAAGATGTTT
>JAPUES010000142.1 GCA_027492445.1 Sporomusaceae bacterium
GATGCGTTGTAAACGAGTATAAGGATACCGTTTGCTTTTGAGCAAAGTATATAACTCCTTGAGATTAGTAGCCCTTAGTGCGCATTCTTGAATTTTATAATGTAGGCCTTCTGAAATGCTAGGTAATTGCTCCAATTTTTCAAGACTGGCTGTTCGCAGCTGGGCTAGAAGAATATTGGAAAAATCCCCGGCTGTTACAGGACCGCGCTCTTCTTTTAAAAGCTGCTCAATAAGTAGCGCTGTAGTCAAAGGTATAGCAGCCTTAATCTCATTCGTTAGGGACAACTTGTGTAGTAGTGCTTGCCGAATGGCTGTTGCACTAGCGAAGGGAGCTGTAAGGGCAGTGTCATTATACTGGGATTGTTGTCTGGCAACAGGAATAGGGATGAGGTTTGGTGCGAATTTTTCTATGGCACGCAGATACTCTACAGCCAAAATATTGTTAGGGGAGGCAATCAGTTCCGGTGGAATCTGATAGTGTTTTTTTAAGGCTTGTCCAAGAGCAGCTGCGTAGGTCTTGCCTGACTTTAAGTGTATATGTAGTTCATGAATGATTTCTTCGTTTTTTATGGCGGTAGCGATTGTATGTAAGGTGGTAAGGTCAGCATGTTCTGCTCCAAAACAAACATGGCTAACCACACCTAATGCATGTAATAAGCGAATGCCGCCTGTCGCAAAGTATTGAGCGCTTCGTACAGCAAAGACGGTGGGAAGTTCAATAATTAAATCAACGCCGCCTAAAATCGCCATTTCAGCTCGTTTCCATTTATCAAAAATTCCTGGTTCGCCGCGTTGCATAAAATTCCCACTCATCACTCCCACAACAAAAGGGCAACCAGAATGTTCTTTAGCAGCCTGTAAATGCCACTGGTGTCCATTATGAAAGGGGTTATATTCTATAATAATACCAACTGCTTGCATATAGTTTTACCACCTTAGTTATTTTTTAGTATCTTACTTGCTAGGCAATTAATTTTTCTCAACCATCTTACAATACTCGACAAAACTAGTCCCAAAAGTACTTTATTAAAAATTAGGAGGAAAAAATACTATCATGTCGAAAAAGAAATAGAATTGTTTTAAATTGCTATTGATTTAGTTTTAATATAATAATAGATTACTCGAACTAAAGGAGGAGCCTAACATGAAAGTTTTGGTTGTAAATTGCGGAAGTTCTTCAATAAAATATCAGTTGTTTGAAATGGATGATGAGTCTGTGCTTGCCAAAGGGTTAGTAGAACGAATCGGTCTTGAGGGCTCAGTGTTGACTCATGAACCTAAAGGTAAAGATAAAACCATTATAAAGACAAAAATAATGAATCATACCATTGGCCTTGGCTTAGTGCTAGATGCCTTAGTTGATAGTACCTATGGTGTTCTTCAGAGTATGAAAGAAATTGATGCCATTGGTCATCGTGGCGTGCATGGCGGCGAAAAGTTTTCTGACTCTGTACTCGTAACGCCCGATGTAATCAAAACAATTATTGATTGTATTAAAATGGCGCCTCTTCATAATCCTCCTAACATTTCAGGTATTAATGCTTGCACTGAATTAATGCCTGGTGTCCCCCAAGTGGTAGTATTCGACACGGCATTTCATCAAACTATGCCAAAAAAAGCATATATTTATGCACTTCCTTATGAAGCATATGAAAATTATGGGATTCGCCGCTATGGTTTCCATGGAACCTCTCATAAATATGTTTCCCATCGAGCGGCAGAAATTATGGGTAAAGATTATAATACGCTAAAATTAATTACTTGTCATTTAGGTAATGGTTCAAGTGTCTCCGCCATAAAAGATGGACAATGCATTGATACTAGTATGGGCTTTACGCCCCTTGAAGGATTGGTAATGGGGACGCGTTGCGGGAATATTGATCCTGCTATCATACCTTATTTGATGAAACAAGAAAATATGAGTATGGAAGAAATTGATACTTATATTAATAAAAAATCTGGCGTACTCGGTATTTCTGGAATTTCTAGTGATTTTCGTGATGTAGAAACAGCTGCTATTGCTGGTAATGAGCGAGCGCGTTTAGCCTTAGATATGTTTGCTTATGAAGTTGTTAAATTCATCGGCAGTTATGTAGCAGCGATGAATGGAGTAGATGCTATTATCTTTACAGCTGGTATTGGAGAAAATTCTATTTCCATGCGTGAGGCAATTACCAAAGATATGGAGTTTCTCGGTACAAAAATTGATAAAGAAAAAAATAACATTCGCTGCGTTGAAAAAGAAATTAGTGCAGATGGATCAAAAGTAAAATTATTTGTTATTCCGACAAATGAAGAATTAGTGATAGCCCGTGATACAAAAACTATTGTAGTACGAAGTAAATCATTCCATTGTCATATTGAATCCTAGCATCTCTATTGATAATACATTGTTTTTCACTTAACTACAAACTAGGACATGTTTTTCTGTTATATAAGAAGTTGCCAGAAACAAAGGCTTTTCTTGTTGACAAAATATAGATGGATAGCTATAATAAATGAAGGTTGAGGTGAAATATGATGATAATTAATATCCTACAAGCTAAAAAAGAAAATGGCAACCAGGAAGAATTTGAATTTGTCACTTCTGCTGAAGCTATAGATCTTGAGGCTGAAAGTCCTTGGAGCGGTAGTGGAATAAAGGTTGAAGGCCAATTAACAAACAATGGGCGGGTATTAACAATTAAAGGCGTTATCCATGCCACAGCACACTATCAATGCAGTTACTGTTTAGAGAATTTTACCACCGATATGGAAATACCATTTAGTGATAATTTTCAAGAAAATAGTAACGCAGAAATTGATGATGAAGAAGATGTGGCTTATTATAATGGTGACGAAATTGATATTGCCGATTTAGTGCGTGAAAGCATCATATTAGCTGAACCTTTGAAAATTGTCTGCAGTAAAGGTTGTCGAGGGTTATGTTCACATTGCGGTGTTAACCTTAATGTGAAAGAATGTTCTTGTAATGACAATCAAATTGACCCAAGACTTGCAGTATTAAGTAAACTTTTAAAGTAATTACAAAGTCATGTTTGAAATCCTGTTAAGGAGGTGTGTAATAATGGCAGTACCTAAGCGTAAAACATCGAAAGCTCGTCGTGACAAACGTCGTGCTAATTGGAAACTAACTGTTCCTGGTTTGATTGAGTGTCCTCAATGTCACGAACTAAAAATGCCTCATAGAGTATGTCCTGAGTGTGGTAATTACAATGGTAAGGTAGTTATAAAAGCAAAAGCAGAATAAGATTTCTTTTAGTGAGCAAGATAAGAGTTAATTGAACTTTTTTCTTGCTCGCTGTTTTTTCTTGCATTTTAAATAGTAACTGGTTATAATACTAAGTACTAAGTATTAATTGATATAAAATAGGTGATATTACATTGCGAATTCAAAAAAAAATACGCCACGAAATGCTAAAAGAAAAATTAGACTCTAGCCCTTTTCTAACGGATGGAGAGTTAGCAGTCCTTTTAAACGTTAGCGTACAAACCATTCGGTTAGACCGCTTGGAACTTGGTATACCCGAACTACGTGAACGGACAAAGCAAATGGCAGAAAGTGCCCAAAATAAACTAAAAGCGATTGCTAGCGGTGAAATTATCGGGGAACTGATCGATTTAGAGCTAGGGGTGCAGGGGATTTCTTTTATGATTGTTACACCGGATATGGTCTTTGAAAAAACTAAGATTGCTCGAGGCCATTATGTATTTTCCCAGGCTAATTCCTTGGCCTTAGCTGTTATTGATGCACCAACAGCCCTTACGGGGGTTGCCAATGTGAAATATAAGGTTCCCATTCATGTTGGTGAAAAATTAGTAGCAAAAGCAGAAGTGATACGAAAACGTGGTAACAAAAATTTTATTTGGGTAAAAACTCGCAATGAAAAACAAGAAGTGTTTCGGGCTAAATTTATTATGGTCTCATTAGAACCATGAAATGGAGATAGTGAATGAAGATAGCCGTTGACGCCATGGGCAGTGATTACGCACCGAAAGAAATTGTATTAGGAGCTTTGCAGGCTGCTAAGGAATATAAGTGTGAAATTGTGTTAGTTGGAGATCAAGAGCAAATTAAACAAGAATTAGATGCCAGTGGTAATTGGCAAGAACTTGGGATTAGTATTTTTCATGCCCAAGAAACCATTGAAATGCACGAACACCCAGGAGTGGCTGTGCGTAAAAAAAAGGATGCCTCTGTTGTTGTGGCCACTCGTTTAGTAAAAGAAGGTATTTGTGATGCCGTTGTATCGGCGGGCAGTACGGGTGCAGGAGTGGCTGCTGCCTTATTTGGTTTAGGCCGGATTAAGGGTATTGAACGTCCAACCATCGCAACCCCCATTCCCAATCTCTTGGGAACAACCGTCTTACTCGATTCAGGGGCTACAATTGATAGCAAGCCTAAACATTTGGTGCAAAGCGCTGTGATGGGCTCTATTTATGCACAATACATTTTGAATATTAACCAACCTCGGGTTGGGTTATTGAATATAGGCGAAGAAGAAACAAAAGGCAATGAACAAGCTTTAGCTACCTATCCTTTATTAAAACAACTGCAAACCATTCATTTTATTGGCAATGTGGAAGGACGAGATATTCCAAGAGGCACTGTTGATGTAGTGGTTTGTGATGGCTTTGTTGGTAATGTCGTATTAAAACTTGGTGAAGGCCTCAGCAGCGTTATTATGCAGTTAGTAAAAGATGCTGTGAAAAATAGTGGAATATTAACCAAAGTAGCATCATTAATGGTATTACCAGCCTTAAAAAGTTTGAAAAAGAAACTTGATTATGCAGAATATGGCGGTGCCCCACTACTTGGGATTGATGGTTGTTTTATCATTTGTCATGGTAGTTCCAAAGCCAAAGCCATTAAAAATGCCATTCGTGTTGCAAAGGAATTTACTGAAAATAAAGTGGTAGAACATATAAGAGAAAATATAGCCCAGGAAGGGGTTTTGACTCATGCAGGAGAATAAAAAATCCGTAGGTATTATCGGTATCGGGAATTATCTTCCTGAAAAAATACTTACCAATAAAGATTTAGAAAAAATAGTAGATACATCCGATGACTGGATTGTAGATCGTACTGGTATTAAAGAACGTAGAATTGTGGAAGCTGGTGAAGCAACTTCTGATTTAGCGGCTCGTGCCGCGGAAGAAGCATTAAAAGATGCGGGAGTGTCTGCGGATGAAATTGATTTAATTATTGTAGCAACAGCTACCCCTGATATGCTTTTCCCTTCTACAGCTTGCCTCGTCCAAGATAAAATCAAAGCTACGAAAGCGGCAGCCTTTGATTTATCAGCAGGTTGTTCTGGCTTTGTTTATAGTTTAGTCGTTGGCAGTCAATTTATTCAAACAGGGTTATATAAAAAAGTATTAATCATTGGGGCCGAAACCCTTTCTAAAATTGTGGATTGGACCGATCGTAATACTTGCGTATTGTTTGGTGATGGCGCTGGGGCTGTTGTCTTAGGGGAAGTACCTGAAGGGTATGGTCTTTTGGGATCAGAACTTGGTGCTGACGGCTCTGGAGGAGATCTCTTACGAGTTCCTGCTGGCGGCTCACGCATACCAACCACCAGTGAGAGTCTTGCTCAAGGACTACACTATTTGCAAATGAGTGGCAGTGATGTTTTTAAATTTGCCATTAAAGTTATGGGGGAAGCTGCTGTCAAAGCCTTAGATAATGCTGGTTTATCCAGTGAAGATGTAGATTGCTTAATTCCTCATCAAGCCAATATTAGAATTATTCAATCGGCTGCCAAACGTCTTAAATTACCTATGGAAAAAGTCATGATAAATGTAGAAAAGTATGGTAATACTTCTGCAGCCTCTATTCCCATTGCAATGAATGAAGCACTGCAAAAAAATAGTATTAAAAAAGATGATATTGTCGTTTTAGTAGGCTTTGGTGCAGGACTTACCTGGGCATCTTGTGTCATTAAATGGTACAAGGGGGGTAAGGGGATTGTTTAAAAGTGAACTTTGCAGTATATTAAATATAAAATACCCTATACTACAAGGCGGTATGGCGTGGGTCGCTACCGCAGAACTGGCTGCTGCTGTCTCCAATGCAGGTGGTCTAGGTATTATCGGCGCTGGTCATATGCCGCCGGATGTACTACGAAAAGAAATTCAAACTGCAAAAACTTTGACCTCGAAGGTTTTTGGTGTTAATATCATGTTAATGTCTCCCTTTGTAAAAGAAGTTATGCAAGTCGTAATTGACGAAAAAGTGCCCGTGATTACCACAGGAGCTGGTAATCCTGGTGAATACATTCCAGCCTTAAAGGCGATTGGTACGAAAATTATACCCGTTGTCGCCTCAGTTGCTTTGGCAAAACGCTTAGAAAGAACTGGCGTAGATGCAATTATTGCCGAAGGCCTGGAAAGTGGTGGTCACGTTGGTGAAGTTTCTACCATGTCTTTAATACCGCAAATTGTCGACGCTGTAAACATACCCGTTATTGCTGCCGGCGGAATTGCCGATAGCAGGGGCTTCGTTGCCGCTCTGGCCCTTGGTGCCCAAGGTGTTCAAATCGGAACACGCTTTGTGGCATCCCTAGAATGCGTTGCTCATGAAAATTATAAAACCGCTATCCTAAAAGCCAAAGATCGTTCTACGGTTTTGACAGGTATTGCTACTGGTCATCCCGTACGAGTTATCACCAATAAGTTTACGCGAGAATATGAAGCTATGGAAAAAAGAGGAGCTTCTGTCAGTGAACTAGAAGATATGGGGGCAGGTAAACTACGCATTGCCGCTCGTGAAGGGGATGTGGATCATGGCTCGGTTATGGTGGGTCAGATTGCCGGCATGATTACAAGTGTAAAATCTGTTGAAGAAATAATTCAAGATATCGTTGGTACTATACCATCAGTCCTCGGTAGTATTGAAAAAAATCTTTAAGACTAGGCAAAAGGAAGGTATAAAATGAAAAAAATTGCTTTTATTTTTCCAGGTCAAGGCTCACAGTCCATCGGCATGGGAAAAGAATTATACGAAAACTTTGCTGAGGCAAAAGCAGTATTTGATGCGGCGGATGAAGCGTTAGGATTCTCTATTACAGATATGTGTTTTACTGGTCCAGAAGAAGAACTACGTAAAACCTTTAATACTCAGCCCGCAATCTTAACGGTTAGTATTGCTCTCTTTGAAGTTCTAAAAAAACATGGCATTGTTCCAGCGATTGTAGCAGGTCATAGTTTAGGTGAATACTCTGCACTCGTTGCAGCAGGTTCCTTATCTTTTAAAGATGCGGTACAATTAGTACGTAAACGGGGTCAATATATGCAGGAAGCGGTTCCCCTCGGTGAGGGCAGTATGGCGGCAGTGCTTGGTCTTAGTCGCCAAGTGGTAATTGATATTTGCACGAAAGCCCAAGCTGAGTTTGGTGCTGTGCAAGCCGTAAACTTTAATTGCCCTGGACAAATTGTGATTGCAGGCACCAAATTAGCGGTAGAAAAAGCTGCTGAAATGTTAAAAGAAGCGGGTGCAAAACGAGCCATTTTATTACCTGTTAGTGCACCTTTTCATAGTACATTGATGGAGCCAGCCGCCCAAAAGTTAGCTGCTGAGCTATCCGTCATAACAGTAGAAGATACTGCTATTCCCGTTGTTGCTAATGTTAATGGTCAGGTGATTGCTAAGGGATTAGAAATTAAAGAATCCTTAGTCAAGCAAGCTGACAGTCCTGTAGAATGGGAAGATTGTATGGCACAAATGATAGCTTTTGGTGCTACTACCTTTGTTGAAGTTGGACCAGGTAAGGTTTTAACAGCATTAACAAAGAAAATTACTAAAGAAGTTGAAAGTTTAAATGTAGAAGATATGATTTCTTTAGAAAAAACCCTTGATTATTTCAAGGAGGTTAATTAAAATGCTCTTAGACGGAAAAGTTGCAATGGTTACTGGTGCTTCTCGCGGAATTGGTCGTTCGGTCGCAATTGCCTTAGCAAAAGCTGGTGCAAAGGTCATTATCAATTATGCAGGTAACGTGGTGGCGGCACAAGAAGTAAAAGACTTGATTGAGGCTGCTGGGGGACAAAGCATGATTGTACAAGCCGATGTTGCTAGTGATGAGGCTGTAGCAGCCATGGTCAAAGACACAATGGATGCTTTTGGGCAAATTGATATTTTAGTAAATAATGCGGGCATTACCCGTGATAATTTATTAATGCGCATGAAAGAAGGAGATTGGGACGCGGTGATGAATACCAATCTTAAAGGTGTGTTTGTTTGTACGAAAGCTGTGTCTCGTGTTATGATGAAACAAAAGTCTGGTAAAATTATTAATATGACATCCGTTGTTGGTATTATGGGTAATGCTGGGCAGTCAAATTATGCTGCTGCAAAGGCTGGCGTAATCGGCTTTACAAAGTCGATGGCAAAAGAGTTAGCAACAAGAGGCATTACTGTGAATGCAGTGGCTCCTGGCTTTATTAATACGGATATGACAGCCGTCTTATCCGACCAGCTTAAAGATGAGCTGGCTACTAAAATACCAGTTGGTCGTTTAGGTAATCCTGAAGATGTTGCAGCAGCCGTACTCTTTTTAGTTTCGGATGCAGCAAATTATATTACCGGTCAGACTTTAAATGTTGATGGTGGTATGGTAATGTAATGAGTAAGGTGATTTTCTTTCGAAAGGAGGTGATAGCGTGACAACTTTTGACAAAGTAAAGCAAATTTCAGTTGAACAACTTGGTGTTGAGGAAGATGATGTTACTATGGAGTCAACTTTTATTGATGATTTAGGTGCAGATTCTCTAGACATCGTTGAATTAATTATGGCTTTTGAAGAGGAATTCAATATTGAAATCCCTGATGAAGTAGCTGAAAAAATGAAAGCTGTAAAAGATGCTGTGGAATACATAGAAAAAGAAAAGCAAGCATAAGACTTTTTCTATCCAACGATGAAAGTCCCGTGAAATTATGATTTTTCGCGGGACTTTCTTAAAACATAATGTGCTAGCGAATGGAGGAATTAGAACTTGAAACTTCCAGAACTTAAAATAGGTAATCTGGTAGCTAAAATACCTATTATACAAGGTGGAATGGCCATACGTATTTCTACTGCTAAATTGGCTGCAGCAGTAGGTGAAGCGGGCGGTATCGGGCTGATTGCAGCTTCCGGTATGAGCTTTGATGAACTACGCAGTGAAATCCGTTTAGCGCGTTCTCTTACAAAAGGAATCGTTGGCATTAATGCCATGGTTGCAGCTCGGCAATTTGCCGGTCTTGTAAAAACAGCAATTGAAGAAGGTATCGATTTAGTGGTGGCTGGTGCTGGTTTTTCTAGGGACATGTTTGCCTTAGGAAAAGAGTCCGGTACACCGATTGTGCCGATTGTTTCTTCTGCTAAATTGGCAAAAATCTCTCAATCTTTAGGTGCTGCTGCAGTTATCGTCGAAGGTAAAGAAGCCGGCGGTCACTTAGGTACGGATCAATCTTTGCACTCACTACTTCCTGATATTGTAAATGCAGTAAAAATCCCCGTGATTGGTGCGGGTGGTATTATGAGTGGCCATGATATTGTAGAAACTATGAAACTTGGTGTAGCTGGCGTACAAATGGGAACTCGCTTTGCAGCAAGTCATGAATCGAATGCTGCTCCTGCTTTAAAAGAATTTTATCTAAAAGCAAAACCAGAAGATATTATCTTAATTAATAGTCCAGTAGGACTGCCTGGTCGCGCCATACAAAATCCATTTGCTAAGAAAATTATTGAGAGTACCGCACCTGCTCCTGAAAGCTGTGACGGCTGCCTTAAACATTGCTTAAAGAACTTTTGCATTATTAAGGCTTTGATTCGTGCGCAGCAAGGTGATGTGGAAACAGGATTAGTGTTTACTGGTGAGTACATTCATAAAATAGATGAAATACTATCGGTTAAGGAAATTTTCAATAGACTTCTAGCAGAGGTTGAAGTTATAAATTAATATGAGGTGAGTGTCTTTGAAAAAACGAGTTGTAATAACAGGCTTAGGTGCAGTGACACCGATTGGAATTGGTAAAGAAGAATATTGGCAAGCGCTACTAGCAGGAGTGTCAGGTGTTGGTAAAATCACTCGCTTTGATGCGAGTCAATTTACTACGCAAATTGCTGGTGAAGTTAAGAATTTTGATCCAAGCCAATATATTGATAAAAAAGAAGCAAAACGCATGGATCGCTACACACAGTTTGCTGTTGCCGCTAGTAAAATGGCCTTTGAAGATTCAGGCATTAATTTAGAAACTGAAGATCTTACGCGAATTGGTACCATGATTGGTACGGGCATTGGTGGTATGGATACTTTAGATGAACAGTTTAAAAATTTATTTGATAAAGGGCCAGGCCGTGTGAGTCCCTTCTTTGTACCCATGATGATTGGTAATATGGCGGCAGGACAAACTTCCATTACCTTTGGCCTACAAGGGCCATGTAGCTGTGTAGTTACGGCTTGCGCTACAGGTACCAATGCCATTGGTGATGCTTTTAAAGTCATCCAACGAGGGGATGCAGATGTAATGGTCGCTGGCGGTACGGAAGCTGCTATTTCTCCTCTTGCAATGGCAGGATTTTGTTCCATGAAAGCCATGTCGACTTCCAATGATGCACCTGAAAAAGCGTCTCGTCCTTTTGATAAAGGCCGTAACGGTTTTGTTATGGGTGAGGGCGCTGGTGTTGTGATTATGGAATCCTTAGAACACGCTATCGCTCGTGGCGCGACTATTTATGCAGAAATTATTGGTTATGGTTTTAATGCAGATGCTTATCATATTACAGCACCGGCCCCTGAAGGAGCCCAGGCTGCTAAATGTATGGAAATGTCTTTGCGTGATGCTGGTATTGCCCCAGAAACAGTTGACTATATTAATGCTCATGGTACTTCGACTCCTCTTAATGATAAGAATGAAACACTCGCCATCAAATCTTTATTTGGTGAGCATGCTTATAACTTAGCGGTTAGTTCAACAAAATCCATGACTGGACATTTATTAGGTGCATCTGGTGGTATTGAATGTATCGCAATGGTTTTAGCCTTATTTAATGATATCATTCCTCCTACTATTAATTATGATACCCCTGACGAGGAACTGGATTTAGATTATGTGCCCAATACAGCTCGTAAAAAAGTTGTCAATGTGGCATTATCCAACTCCTTTGGTTTTGGCGGGCATAATGCAACTATTCTAATCAAAAAATTCCAAAACTAGGTTTATTATGAGTGTAATACTAACAAAACATCGAGTAGAAGCCTTGCAAAAGCTTTCTGCTAAATTAAACGTGCAGTTTACTGATCTTAATTTGCTTCATAAAGCTTTGACTCATACTTCCTATGCCAATGAATGTAAAAGCGCAGTTATTTTACATAACGAACGCTTAGAATTTCTAGGGGATGCCGTATTAGATATGGTGATTAGTGAATATTTATTTCGTCAATTTCCAGGTCTTCCCGAAGGCGAACTGACGAAGGCTAGAGCTGTTATTGTTTGTGAACCGACGTTAGCACACTGCTCTGCTGAACTTGGCATTGGAGAATATTTGTTTCTTGGTAAAGGGGAAGCCAGTTCAGGGGGACGTGAACGCATGTCAATTTTAGCTGATTCTTTTGAAGCTATTATTGGCGCTATTTATTTGGACAGTGGACTTGAAAAGACGGCAAATTTTGTATTAACACAACTGCAAGCTAATTTATTATTAGTAGAGCGTGGTGAATATGTAAAGGACTATAAAACACTTCTGCAAGAAGTGGTTCAGAAAAACACAGATAGTAAAATTATCTATGAAATTACGGACGAGAGTGGCCCTGACCATCATAAAATATTTAAAGTAGCAGTCTTTATAAACACGAAAGAATTAGGTAGTGGCCTTGGTAAAAGTAAAAAAGAAGCAGAGCAGCATGCTGCAAAGCAAGCATTAATTAAGTTAAAAGTAGTTAGCATAACGAATCAATAGGACTAAGGCAGTAGCCTGCGTCTCAAGACTTGGCATTTGCCAAGTCTTTTCTTCTAGAGGGGGACAAGCTATGAAACATTATATTATTCCCGTGTTTATTCCTCACTATGGCTGTACCCATGCTTGTGTTTTTTGCAATCAGCAAAAAATTACGGGGAGAGGGGTTCCCGTAACTGCCCATGAGGTTCAAGGAATTATTGAGGAACATCTCGCTAGAATTACCGAAAAGCGTCATATTGAGGTGGCCTTTTATGGTGGTAGCTTTACCGCCCTTGCTCATGACGTGCAATGTGATTTATTAGCGCCAGCCTATGAGGCACTACAACGAGGAGACATTCATGCCATCCGCCTGTCCACTCGTCCTGACTCCATTACGAAGGAAAAGGTAGAAAATATACTTCGGTATGGTGTTTCTATCCTTGAACTTGGTGTACAATCCCTTGATGATAAGGTCTTAAATGCCAGCAACCGAGGACATACCAGCGCTCATGTGCTAGAAGCGGTTGCTCTACTTAAACAAATGGGATTACGTTGTGGCATCCAAGTAATGCCGGGCTTACCTAGGGAGGACTGGGCCAGTTTAATTACCACAATGAAAAAGGTAATTGCTCTTGCTCCTGATTTTGTGCGTATTTATCCAACGGTGGTTATCGCTCATACTCAGCTAGCTGCAATGTATGCTGCTGGAAGTTATAAACCATTGAGCTTAGCAGAAGGAGTGGTACGTGCTGCTTTTTGTAAGCTTCTCTTTGAACAACAAGATATTCCTATTATTCGCACAGGCTTACAGGCAACAGCTGATTTAGGTAAAGAGGAGATTGTACTGGCTGGTCCTTATCATCCTGCTTTTGGTGAAATGGTGGATTCCTATCT
>JAPUES010000143.1:0-4155 GCA_027492445.1 Sporomusaceae bacterium
AGAAGAAGGTAAAGATGTTTATGAACTGCTGGATTTGAAATTTGCCCGTTGCCGTATGATGGTAGCGGTACCAGAGGCTTTAAAACAAGAAAAATTAACAGATTATGCCCATATGCGAGTGGCTACTAAATTCCCCAAGATTGCAGAACGTTTTTTTCATAGTAAAGGTATGCAAATGGAATTTATTAAATTAAATGGTTCCATTGAACTTGCACCTATGGTAGGGTTAGCAGAAATTATTGTGGATATTGTGGAAACCGGCAGCACACTAAGGGCCAATAAGCTAGTGGAAGTGGCTGATATAGAGGTTGCGACTGCTCGTTTTATTGCAAACCGGGTTAGTTTTAAAATGAAATTTGATCGTATTCATAAAATGACAGAAGAGTTAACAGCTTTACTGGAAAGTGAGGCAAAATAATGAAGATTATTAATACTAAAGATATGCCAGCTCAGGCGGTAGCAGAACTGCTCAAAAAGCCAGCCTTTGACCAAGTGGTATTAGGCGAAGGGGCCAAAGCACGTATCACCAAGGTTTTTGGTAGTGAACTATCAGCAGTCGAGGTCGTAGAAAAAGTTGTAAATGACGTGCGCAGCCAAGGTGATGAGGCTGTTTTTCGTTATACTAAGACCTTTGATGATGTAGTATTAACAAAGGACACCATTGAAGTTACTGCCGAGGAATTTGCCGAGGCTGCTACACAAGTAAATGAAGAGATGCTTCTATCTATACGTAAAGCCATTGCCAATGTTACATCCTTTCATAAAGAGCAGCTTCCTAAAACCTGGCTGACTTACCGGGAACATGGTTCGATGCTCGGGCAAAGCTGTATTCCTCTTGAACGCGTGGGAATTTATGTACCTGGTGGAACAGCCACCTATCCTTCTTCGGTCATTATGAATGCTGTACCAGCAGCGGTGGCTGGGGTTAAAGAGATTATCATGGTTGTGCCGCCAGGGAAAGATGGCAGTGTCAACCCTTATGTGCTCACGGCGGCCCGGGAAGCGGGCGTAACTAGAATTTTCAAAGTGGGCGGGGCGCAAGCGGTTGCGGCTTTGGCCTTTGGTACCGCACTTATTCCTAAGGTTGATAAAATCACAGGGCCAGGCAATATTTTTGTTACTTTGGCCAAAAAAGCCGTTTACGGACATTGTGGTATTGATATGCTCGCAGGACCTAGTGAAATCTTAATTGTAGCAGATAAAACCGCCGATCCTCGTTATATTGCCGCTGATATGCTTAGCCAAGCAGAACATGATGTACTCGCATCGAGTATTGTCATTACGGATAATAAGGAACTAGCAGAGCAGGTCATGGTAGAAGTGAAGGAACAACTAGCTAACTTACCGCGCAAGGACATTGCCGAGGCAGCCCTAGAACGCAATGGTTTAGTGCTGATTGTAAAAGATATGATAGAGGCCATGGAGCTTGCCAATCTATCGGCGCCAGAACATTTAGAGATACTAACAGAGCAGCCCTTTGCGATGTTGCCCTATGTACGAAATGCTGGTGCAGTATTTCTCGGGCCTTATTCCCCAGAACCTTTAGGAGATTATTTAGCAGGGCCAAACCATGTACTGCCAACGGGTGGAACAGCACGTTTTTACTCGGTGCTGAATGTGGAAACCTTTATGAAAAAAACCAGTATCATTTCCTATACGAAGGAAGCACTTGCTGCCGTTTCTAGTCATGTGATTACACTAGCAGAAGCAGAGGGTCTAGCGGCCCATGCCAATGCCATTCGAGTGAGGGATAAATAATGAAGTTTGATTATCGACCAGGTCTAGAAAATATAAAATCCTATTCGGTAGAAGAAAAAGAATGGGACGTAAAATTAGATGCCAATGAAAGTCCTCATAACTTGCCGCCCTTAGTGCGGGAGCGAGTCATGAATCAGCTAGAGTATCTAGCCTTTCATCGCTATCCGGAGATGGGTATGCGCGAACTAAGAACGCAAATTGCCGAAAATTTTAATCTGAGCATTCAAAATGTGCAAATTGGCAGTGGTTCTAGTGAGCTTATTATGGCAGCCTGCCATGCCTTTGGGGGAAGGGAACGGAGCATTGTTTTTCCTGTGCCATCTTTTTCTATGTATGCCATCTACGCACAGGTAACGGATAGTATTCCAGTTCCTGTACAGCTAAATGAGGATTATTCTGTGCCGCGGGATAAAGTATTAGAAAGGGCTAAGGACGCTAATGCTAAGCTCATTATTCTATGTAACCCTAATAACCCTACTGGTACAGTTATGCCAACAGAAGACATTGAATATATTGTTAGCAACGCACAGTGCCCAGTACTTATTGATGAAGCTTACTTTGAGTTTTATGGTGAGTCGGCAGTCGGGCTGCTGAAAGAGTATGATAATGTTATTATTACCAGGACTTTTTCCAAAGCCTATGGCTTAGCGGCGGCTCGCGTAGGGTATGTACTTGGGAGTGCTAGTATTATCGCCATGCTCGAGAAAGTTCTTATGCCCTATCATGTCAATGCCCTATCCCTAGCAACTGCAGAAGTGCTATATCAAATGCGGGATGAATTTATGCCAAGTTTAGAGCAGATTATTAGTGAACGCCAGCGTTTGGCAAGTTCCTTAGAGGATATTCCAGGGATTAAAGTATACCCTTCAGAAACCAATTTTATCTTAATTAAAACGGTAAAGTCTAAGGAACTCTCGAGCGCTTTAGCAACAAAAAATATTGGTATTCGCGATTTTAGTGCCGCTCCGGGCCTACTCAATTGTATACGCATTACCGTGGGCACGCCTTTAGAAAATGATGAATTATTACAAGCTATTGTGTCATTTATGAAAGAAGGTGCATGATGAGAACAACCCTTATCAATCGTCAAACAGCGGAAACAAAAATTAGTGCAGGCTTACTAATTGATGGTACTGGAAAAAGCCAAATTACTACGGGCATTGGTTTTTTTGATCATATGCTCATCCTCTTTACGAAACATGGATTATTTGATTTAGAGCTTACGGTTGATGGTGATTTACATATTGATGGACATCATACTGTCGAAGATGCAGCTATCGTTCTAGGCCAAGCCTTTGCCAAGGCGTTAGGTGATAAAAGTGGCATTAAGCGCTATGGTACGGCTTTTGTACCGATGGATGAAGCTTTGATTATGGTATCCCTCGATATTAGCGGGCGTCCTTTCTTGGCCTTTGATGTAGATATTCCAGCCGAACGCATTGGTAATTTTGACAGTGAACTTACGGAAGAATTTTTACGCGCCTTAGCGGTGCATGCCGGGCTTACACTACATGTAAAAATGCTAGCAGGTAAGAATGCTCATCATATTGTAGAAGGTGTCTTTAAAGCCTTAGGGCGGGCCCTAGATGAAGCCACACGGAAAGATGAACGCATTATCGGAGTGATGTCCACCAAGGGGATGCTATAGGAGGAAGAGTAGTATGATTGCAATTATAGATTATGGTATGGGCAATTTATTTAGTGTGGAAAAAGCCTTTGTAAAGCTTGGGGCAGAGGTAATCGTTACCAGTGACCCTAAGGTTATCTTAGGTGCAGATAAAGTAGTATTGCCAGGCGTAGGAGCCTTTGGCGACTGTATGAACAATCTTACAGAGTATGGACTGGTAGAGGTTATTCATGAAGTGATTGGAAGAGGTACGCCTTTTTTAGGTATTTGCCTTGGTTTACAAATGCTGTTTGAAGGCAGTGAAGAAGATCCTGGTGTAAAAGGTCTCGGAATTTTTCCTGGCATGGTGCGCAAAATCATTGCTCCTGAGCTAAAAATTCCTCATATGGGATGGAATAATTTAGAGAATTATAAAGGGAATCAACTGTTTGCAAACATGGCAGGTGAGCCCTTCGTATATTTTGTACATAGCTATCATGCAGTGCCAGAAGACAAAGAACTAATTACGGCAGTTGTTGATTATGGCGGAATGGTGACGGCGGCTGTTGGGCGGGGAAATATACAGGCCGTTCAGTTTCATCCTGAAAAATCAGGAAGCATAGGTCTTACCATGCTGGCAAACTTTAAGGAGATGAAAGAATGATTATTTTTCCAGCGATTGATATTCGCGATGGTAAATGTGTAAGGCTAACCAAAGGTTGTTTTGATCAAGAAACTATCTTTGCCGATCAGCCTGTAGATATGGCAGTACGCTGGGCCGAAGAAGGGGC
>JAPUES010000143.1:4255-6735 GCA_027492445.1 Sporomusaceae bacterium
GGAATTTCTGCCGAAGAACTAGCCAAAAGAATGGCAGCGGTTGGTGTAGCGCGCATTATTTATACAGATATTTCCCGGGATGGCATGTTATCAGGGGTAAATTTGGAAGCAACCGCTGCTCTTGCGAAGGCTTCTGGTATACCTATCATTGCTTCGGGTGGAGTGAAGGATATAGCAGACATTCAAGGTATTAAAGAGATGGAGACCTCTGGAATTGAAGGCGTAATTGTGGGCAAGGCTATTTATCTTGGCAGTTTAAACCTAAGAGATGCCCTTAAACTAGCGCAGGGAGAGTGACAGTATGCATACAAAACGCATTATTCCTTGCCTTGATGTAAAAGATGGCCGAGTGGTAAAAGGCACTAATTTTGTTGGTCTTAGGGATGCTGGAGATCCAGTGGAACTTGCTAGTGTTTATGATCAGCAGTTAGCCGATGAATTAGTATTTTTAGATATTACGGCATCTTGTGAAGAACGAGATACTATGGTAAAGATGGTAGAACAAACGGCATCTCAAATTTTTATTCCCTTTACGGTCGGGGGCGGAATTCGCACAGTAGAAGATATTCGCAAAATGCTAAAGGCGGGCGCGGATAAAGTATCTTTAAATACAGCTGCCATTAAAAATCCTACCTTGATTGGGGAAGGGGCGAAACGCTTTGGCAGTCAATGTATTGTGCTAGCTGTTGATGCTCGGCAAACAGGGGTAGATAAATGGGAAGTCTATATTAACGGAGGACGGACGCCGACAGGACTTGATGTCTTAGAATGGATAAAAGAAGCGACTCAGCTTGGGGCAGGAGAAATCTTATTGACCAGTATGGATAGAGATGGTGTGAAGGATGGCTATGATATTCCTCTGACTAGAGCTGTATCAGAAGCGGTGAATGTGCCTGTTATTGCCTCCGGGGGGGCAGGAGAGATGGCGCATTTTTATGATGTGCTGACCCTTGGGAAAGCCGATGCAGTACTCGCGGCTTCTGTATTTCATTTTGGTCAGTTTAGTGTAGGTCAGGTGAAAGAATATCTAAAAGCAAGAGGGGTAGAGGTGAGACGATGATAAATATAGAGATGATTAAATTTGATGATAAAGGCTTAGTGCCAGCTATTATTCAGCAAGCAGAAACAAATGCAGTACTTATGCTGGCCTATATGAATAAAGAATCCTTACAAAAAACTGTCGAGACAGGTGTGACTTGGTTTTATAGCCGTAGCCGTCAGACTTTATGGCAAAAAGGGGAAACCTCAGGCCATGTGCAAAAAGTGCAGGATATTTTCTATGACTGTGATGGGGATACTCTGCTGATTACAGTAGAGCAAACGGGCGTAGCCTGTCATGAAGGGACCTTATCTTGTTTTAGTCGTAAACTAGGAGAAACTGAGATAACAGCAGCAAAACTTGTTGATACCAGTAAAGTATATGGGGAATCTGTATCCGGTGTCTTACATGAACTGTATCATATTATTAACGACCGTAAGATTAACCCTAAAGAAGGGTCGTATACGAATTATCTCTTTGAAAAAGGGCAAGATAAGATACTGAAAAAAGTAGGAGAAGAAGCAGCTGAGACCATTATTGCTTCGAAAAACAATGACAAGAATGAACTCATATCAGAAATGTCTGATTTATGGTATCACTGCCTAGTTCTCCTTGCCAATCATGAGGTTAGTCCTAGCGAACTCTTAGGGGAACTGCAAAAAAGACGAAAATAGAAAAAAAGTTGGTGCATTACTATGTTAAAATTAATTGGCCATGAATTTATGGTAAAAACCCGCTATGGGAATTTGGAACCTTCTGATCAAACCAAACAAGTACCCCAACCCCCCTTAGAGGCTTTATATGATCAAGTTAATGTTATTGACTTGCCCATGCCAGAAGAGATTCCAGCCATTACTATTGATTTTATGGCGGCCATTGAGCTAAGGACTAGTGTGCGGGATTATCAGCAGATGCCCCTTAGCTTGCTAGAACTATCTTTTTTGCTTTGGTGCACCCAGGGGGTTAAACAGGTTCTAGGAGATAAGGCAACTCTTAGAAATGTTCCCTCTGCCGGTGCCCGTCATGCTTTTGAAACCTACTTATTAATTAATAATGTAGAAGGTATTAAGCCTGGCTTATATCGTTTCCTAGCCCTTGAGCATAAGTTAATGGAAGTTACGTTGGCAGAAACTATTGCCGAGGAAATAACTAGCGCCTGCCGAGGACAAAAATTTGTTTTAAATAGTGCTGTCACCTTCATTTGGGTGGCAGACGCAGCGCGTATGACATGGCGGTATGGCGAAAGAGGCTATCGTTATTTGCATCTTGATGCCGGACATATCTGCCAAAACTTATATTTAGCAGCCCAAGTGATTGGCTGCGGTGCCTGCGCCATTGCGGCTTTTGATGATGAACTGCTGAATGATGTAGTAGGGATTGATGGTGAACAGCAGTTTGCAGTATATGTGGGGACGGTAGGGAAGAGATAGTAGCTTACATA
>JAPUES010000143.1:6835-12647 GCA_027492445.1 Sporomusaceae bacterium
CTGCTAGAAAACTTGTATATTAAATCAATATGCGGTACAATGATAAACAGAGATTTTGAGCGGCATGAGTAATGATTGGTATCTAGATGAAATCACCCTATTTAAATAGTTGGTTGATTTACGGAACATCTGATTGATGAAAATATGCGACTTTAGGGATACATAAATATTGGAGGTAATTTTTTTGGAAAACCAGAATAAACTCGCTATCATTCCTCTAGGAGGACTAGGCGAAGTCGGCAAGAACATGACCGTTATTCAGTATGGAGATGATATCGTCATACTGGACTGTGGACTAGCATTCCCTGAGGATGAAATGCTGGGGATTGACCTAGTCATACCCGACATTACTTATCTGCTAGAAAATCAGGACAAGATACGGGCCGTTGTTATCACTCATGGTCATGAGGATCATATCGGGTCATTATCTTATTTATTAAAGCAAATTGAGGTGCCAGTGTATGGTACACGCCTTGCTATGGGACTGGCCGAAGGCCGGTTAAAAGAAAATAATGTGGCCAATTACTCTTTAAATACCATTAAGCCAGGAGATGAACTTACCTTTGGCAGTATTCAGGTAGGCTTTATTCGGACTAGCCATTCTATTCCTGATGTGGTAGGGATCTATTTTAGAACGCCAGTCGGTATGATTGTCCATACTGGAGACTTTAAAATTGATTATACGCCACCAGATGGCCAAGTAATCGATCTTCATAAATTTGCCCAGCTTGGTGATGAAGGAGTATTGGCCTTAATGTCCGATAGTACCAATGCGGAACAGCCTGGTTTTACAAAATCCCAACGTACAGTTGGTATTGCCCTAGATAAGGCATTCCAAGGTGCGAAAGGTCGGATTTTGCTAGCAACCTTTGCGTCAAATGTATTACGAGTGCAGCAGGCCATTGATTCTGCTTGTAAATATGGCCGTAAGGTAGCTATTATGGGTCGCAGTATGATCAATGTTGTGAGCATTTCTACGGAACTTGGATATCTAACGGTTCCAGAAGGAATCATCATTGATATTGATGAGATTAAAAACTACCCAGCCAATAGAATATTGATTTTGACTACTGGTAGCCAAGGGGAACCCATGGCTGCATTATCACGGATGGCGAGAAATGATCATCGCAAAGTAGAGATTTATCCAGGTGATACGGTTATTATTTCAGCTACGCCGATCCCAGGTAATGAAAAGTCCGTTTCGAAAACCATTGATGCTTTACTACGCTTAGGAGCAAACGTTATACATGGATCTGCAGCAGGAATTCACGTTTCTGGTCATGCTAGCCAAGAAGAACTAAAGCTCATGCTAACGCTGGTAAAGCCCAAATATTTGATCCCAGTACATGGGGAATACCGCATGCTAATGACCCACGGGGAAATTGCACAAGGACTGGGAATCCCGAAGGAAAATATTTTTATTGGTACCAATGGTCAGGTGTTTGAATTTACAAAAGAACTTGGTGAAGCAACGGGAAAAGTGTCAGGGAAAGTAGCGGCAGGGAAGGTCTTTGTTGATGGTCTGGGCGTAGGTGATGTGGGTAATATTGTTATTCGTGATCGCAATAAGTTATCCCAAGACGGTGTGCTCGTTGTTGTCGTCACCATTGATAAGGAAAGAGGCTGTATTTTAGCTGGACCAGAGTTAGTGTCTCGTGGCTTTGTCTATGTGCGGGAGTCGGGGCAATTGATGGTGGAAGCTAGACAAAGGGTTCGGCAGGTTCTTGCCAACTGCGAGGCTGGTAAAATTACGGAGTGGGCGATGATTAAGTCGAGCGTCCGCGATGCATTGAGTAAGCTGGTTTATGAAAAGACTGGCCGTAGTCCAATGATTTTGCCGATTATTATGGAAGTGTAATTTTAAATACAAAAAAGCAGCCAACTTTATAGTTGGGCTGCTTTTTTGTTCATTAGGTTGATCTATAATTTTCTTGCTTGTCAATGTGCTTATTTTACTGATAAACTAACTATTATTGTGAGAAATTTAGACATCTATCAATATATAAGATTATAAACGATGAACACATGAACTGATGCCATAAAAGGAGGAATCGCTTTATGCCATCGACAACTGCTTCTTGGGCTCGACCAGTTAAAGCTTTCGAAGAAATACCCCATAGTTTTAAAGAACATATCTCTCACCCAGAACCACTTCCTTATAGTATTTATTCCCCGCCAAATCATTGGGGGAAAAAGCAAACCAATGCCAAATTAACCTGTATGTATCAGGATAGAATTGTCATACTGGAAGTACTAGAAAACAAGGTGAATGAGGTATGTTATTTATTTAAAGATATTAATTATATTGAACAAGGAACAATGCTGTTATATTCGTGGGTAAGTATTCATGGATTTGCTGATGGTAAATTATCCGTTTCTATTCTTGAATATAATTCAGTTGTTGCAGTGTATTTTCATCCATTGGTAACGGCAATTAGGCAGAGTCATTTTATAACGAATAAAATAGGCGATAATCAGAATGTGTCAAAGCTAGATTATCTCAATAGATTAAATTATAAATTTTTTAACTACTCTCATGATGTAATCTTGCCTGGGGAAGAAGTTATGGGAACTGTATACCAACCCGCGATTTATGAAAAGTTCCTCCTTCTTTTCACACGAGTCGTGACTTTAGGGCACCTAACAATTCTCACGGATAAAGAACTTATTATTATTAAAGAAGAGTTAACAAAAGAAAAGAGAACGTCGAATGCTAATAATGGTGGGGTATGGGTATATATTCCCTTGCATAAGATTGTTAGTATAACCATAAAGAATGAAAGAAAGAATGTAATCAATTTGGTGATAGGTGTGAAGGGAAAAGATATTTATTTATCTTTATCTTTCAACAAACGTCTGGAGTTAGAGGCTTTACTAGAAGGGTTTAAAGCGGCAAAATTTAGCTATGTAAATACAAGATAGATAGCTAATCGGGGCAGGTACTGTCCTTAGAGTTTCTTGAAACCACAAATAACATAAAATATTGATAAAAAAGGAATGGTCTGCTATGCTAATGTTGAATGAGATTACATTTCCTTACATGTTGACGATGAATTTCTAAGAGGAGAGAATGCCATGAAAAAATATGATGTAGTGGTAATTGGTACTGGTTCGGCAAATATTGTCTTGGATGCAGCGCTAAGCAAGGGGTTAACGTGCGCTCAAATCGAGAAAGGGAAATTTGGTGGGACATGTTTAACGCGTGGCTGTATTCCTACAAAAGTAATGGCAACAGCGGCAGATTATATAAGAGAAATTGAGGAATTGTCTAAAATTGGGGTGGACGTTGCTCCGGCCAGCATGAACTGGGAGGTTGTTTCACAGCGGGTATGGAAAAAAATTGACGAAAGTAGCGATATATTAACTTATTATCAGGCAGCGGACAATTTAGACATCTACCAAGGTACTGGATATTTTACTGGGGAAAAAATATTACAAGTAGCAATGAATGATGGCAAGGTATCTGAAGAATTTACAGCCGATAAGATTTTCATTGCTGTAGGAGCACGTCCTAATTTACCGGACATTGACGGTTTGGAACAAGCCGGGTACCTTACCTCCGAAACTTTATTCGGCGAAAAATACCCGAAAAAGCCATTTAAAAGCCTTATTATTCTGGGTGGTGGTCCGATTGGGACTGAGTTTGCCCATATATTTGCATCGGCCGGTACAAAAGTTACATTAGTTCAGCATAATGTACGTCTCCTCCTTAAAGAAGATGAAGAAGTCTCGGAACAGTTGGTAAAGGGCTTGCGTAAAAATGGTATTAACGTATTATTAAACTATAAGCCAAGGGATGTACGGGTAGACAATGGTGAAAAAGTATTAACCTTACTGGAAAAAACAACAGGTGAAATTAAGGAAGTTCGTGCTGAAGAAATCATGATTTCCGTTGGTATACAGCCCAATACCGATACCTTGCATCTGGAAAATACGTCAATTGAAACAAACAGCCGTGGCTGGATTGTTACCAATGAATTTTTAGAAACCAGTGCCAAAGACATCTGGGCCTTTGGCGATATTAATGGGGAAGCTCCATTTCGCCATAAAGCAAATTATGAAGCTGATATTGTGGTCCACAATTTATTTAGCGATCATCAGTCCCATGACTGGCGTTGGGCCCGTTATGATATTGTGCCTGCCGTTACCTATACCTTTCCGCAAGTTGCTCATGTGGGGCTGACAGAGGATCAGGCAATGAAAGCAGGCTATGAAATAGCAACGGCCAAACACCATTATTCATCAACGGCCAAAGGTTTTGCCTTGGGGTTTAATCCAGGAGATGATCAGGATGGCTTTGTAAAAATTGTCGTAGATAAAAAAACAAGCGTCCTGCTAGGCATCCATATCATAGGACCACAGGCCTCTATCTTACTACAACCCTTTGTGAACCTTATGAATGCTGGCGAAACGAAAATAACACCGGTAAATGACCATATTGCCTCGCCCGCAGTGAAAGAATTACGTGAATCTAGGATAATACGCAATCTAGATCCCCGCTCAGTCATTAGTGTCGGCGAAACAATGACGCCTCACCCTTCCTTATCGGAAGTTATTATGTGGATTCAATATTACTTTAAAGGGTAGTAAGAGACTCTTTAAATAGAATTAGATGAGGAGATAAGCAAATGAAGACATACGGTCTAATTATTGTAACAGTCATTTTATGTGTTTTAGGATATAGGATGGCGTCTAATTCTGCATCATCGCCAGTCAGCCCAACTGCTACGTCAACTATTACTGTTCAGGAAATTTCCATGAAAGAAGCTGTAAAAGCCTGGCAGGAGCAAAAGGTTTTGTTTATAGATGTGCGGACGTTAGAGGAGTATCGTCAAGGATATATTCCAGGCGCTGTGCTAATACCCCTCGACGAGTTAGATAAACGCATAGGTGAAGTACCCAAGGATAAAAAAGTGTTGATTATATGTCGCAGTGGAAACCGTAGCGCAACAGCAAATCTCTTACTTCAGGAACAGGGGTTTACGAATACGGCTAGTGTCAAAGGTGGAATGTCTATCTGGCCAGAAAGAACCGAAAAGTAAGAGTTGAAGCTTTAATAGAAGCTTTTAAGATTAAATCCGTTTTACGGTAATGACTCCTATCAGTATATTTGCTGGTAGGGGTCTCTTTGTTTTCTTAGAGTTAATTTTCAGCTCATAATCATAGAATTTTAAGCATGGAGAAAGTAAAGTGTGAGATTGTTAGTATATATAGCAAAAGGAGCACAACATCACGAGCATGTAATCAAAATGACAGATGAGTTAATAGGGTTGAATAAGAAATTTATTAAAGGTGAAGAGGATAAAATTAATAAACAGGTACTTGATATTCAAAAGATGTTGTTGGTTTTAAACATTATAGTAATCTTGGCGGCTCTTGCTGTTAGTATCATCATCAGCCGAAGTATTTCAAGAGTAGCCCAGGACTTAGTTATGTCAGCCAATGAGATAGCAGATGGAAACATTAGTCGCGAAGAATTGTACTCGAAATCTTCGGATGAGATGGGACAACTTGCTGTAGCATTCAACAAAATGAAGGGGAATTTAAGAGGACTAATCATGCAGGTGACTGAGTCAGCAGAACAAGTAAATGCCTCATCTCAGCAATTGACAGCTACCGCTGATTTATCTGCTCAGGCTGCTAATCAAGTTACTATTTCAATTAACGATATAGCAAATGGTGCAGAGAATCAGATGAATGCATTAGAAGAAACATCTTCGATAGTACAGCAGATGTCGGCAAGTGTTCAGCAAGTGGCAGCCAATGCTAGCCAGGTATCAGAAGTGTCAAACCAGGCAGCAGAGGCGGCAAA
>JAPUES010000144.1 GCA_027492445.1 Sporomusaceae bacterium
TGAGGGGCTATACCTTTTTTTATCATCGAAGGGACTTTTTCAGTGGCCTCCTTTTACAGTAGGGAGATTCTCATTAAAACTTTAGTAGCCCAATGGCATTTAAAAACACCACAATCAACAGGAAGGGAGTAACATAACGGATCAAGAAGAAATACACAGTCATGAGTTTTGCAATTTTTAAATTACCATTATTGGATAGTTCTGTTATTACGTCTTCACGATTGATAGAATACCCCATCAGCAAGGCGATAAACAATCCGCCAAGAGGTAACAATACATTAGAAGAAATATAATCAAAGAGATCAAAGAAACCCATCCCAAAGAATGTAATATTCCCTAATACACTTGCCTTATCTACTGATAAAGTCGCTAGTATGCCAACGATAGCAATTACCACAGCATTAAGTACGGCTGCTTTTTTTCGCGAAACACCTCGTTCTTCCGACCAATAGGCCACGGGAACTTCTACTAGGGACAACATTGCCGTCGTCGCTGCAATGGCTGTTAAGAAAAAGAAAGCTACTAATAAAATACTGCCAAAAGGCATTTGAGAAAAAACTAAAGGAATGGTCATAAAGAGTAGACCAGGACCAGCGCCAGGTTCCATCCCAAAAGAAAATACCGTCGGGAAAATGGCAAGACCAGCAAGCATGGAGACCAAGGTATCTGACAAGGCCACTTTTACAGCAGTATTAACCATCTTGTTGTCTTCTGTAAAATAGCTACCATAAGTGGTCATAGTGCCCATTCCAAGAGAAAGTTTGAAGAACGCCAACCCGAGAGCCGTTAAGATAGCTGCTCCCGACAGTTGTCCAAAGTCAACATGGAATAAGAATCGAACGCCTTCTTCCGCACCCGGCAACGTCAAAGCTCGAATATCACAAATAATAATTAGTACAAATAGTAATGGCATTAACGTCTTGGTAATTTTCTCAATTCCTTTTTGTACACCCATGGCTAAAATACCCGCTACCACTGTCATGACAATAACCTGCCAAACAATAGGAGATAAGGGTCCCATAATCACACTACCAAATTGAGCTTTCGCCGTTTCCATGGTAATGCCGACGAAATCTCCTTGAATTGCCTTAAAAAGATAGAAATATACCCAGCCTGCTACGCAACTATAAAAGAACATAATCATGTAGGCCGCACCTACACCCATCGTACCAATATGTTTCCAAGCTGTACCTGGTTTTAATTCTTTTAAGGCCCCTACTGCATTCTTACGCGTTTTGCGGCCAATATAAAATTCGCTGATCATAATAGGCAAACCAACAAATAGGATACACAAGAAATATACTAGTAAAAAAGCACCGCCGCCATACTGTCCCGTTAAGTAAGGGAATTTCCAAATGTTCCCCAATCCTACTGCCGAGCCTAATGTTGCAAAAAACACTGCCAGACCTGAAGAGAATTTTTCTCTACTTTTAGCTTCTTCCATTTGTCTCACTCCCATACCATTTCATTATTGCAACATTTATTATACTAATTTTTCTACACATTGTATATCACATGTTTTTCAGTAGCGGACTATAGAAATAAATCACCAGCTACCTGAGGTAACTGGTGATTTGTTTTATTTAAAATATTCAACTCCAGCAGAAAACAATTGCTGATCCTTGTGACCAGGAACATTTTTGCTAACTCCATTCCCAAGGCGCTCCGAATGACCCATTTTACCTAGTATTCGTCCATCAGGGCTTGTAATGCCTTCTACTGCACTCACTGAACCATTAGGATTATGGTGAATATCATAGGTTGGGTGACCATTTTTATCAACATATTGGCTAGCAATCTGTCCACTAGCTAGTAGTTTAGCAAGTACTGCTGGGCTGGCAACAAAACGACCTTCACCATGAGATGCTGGAATGGTATACACATCCCCTAGGGCCACCTTATTAAACCAAGGAGAAAGTGTAGAGACTATTTTTGTCTCTACCATACATGAAATATGACGACCAATCTTATTATAGGTCAAAGTAGGAGATTCTGCTGACAAATCAACAATTTCACCATAGGGGACTAAGCCGAGCTTAATCAGGGCTTGAAAACCATTACAGATACCGAGCATCAAGCCATCTTGCTTCGACAATAACCCTGCCACCGCTTCTTTTAACCGGGCATTTCTAAAGACGGTAGCAATAAACTTACCTGATCCATCTGGTTCATCCCCTGCACTAAAGCCACCTGGCAGCATAATAATTTGGGAATTCTTAATGCGTTTTGCCATTTCTACAATGGACTGTTCTAAAGCCCTTGGCGTAAGATTGCGCATAACCATTACATCGACGATACCGCCTGCCCTTTCAAACGCCCTAGCGGAATCATATTCGCAGTTGGTTCCTGGAAAGACAGGAATAAATACGCGAGGCTTTGCAATACTTTTAGCAGCTTTCTTCGCGCCTTTGCCTTCAAACATTACTTGCTTGGGCACATCTTCGATTTTCCCTGTCTGGGTTGGGAACACTTGTTCAAGAGGTTCTTCCCAAGCTTGTTGAGCCGTTTCAATGTCAATGGCTATACCATTCACATTGAGTTCTGCTTGGTGTTGGGTGTGGCCAAGTAGGGTATAGGCTACATTACCTAATGCTTCTTCGACAGCAACCGTTGCTGGAATTTCTAGCACTAAGGCTCCATAATCTGCACTAAATAACTCTTTTTCATCCACTTTTGTGGTAAACACCATACCAATACCATTACCAAAACTCATTTTGCTAATCGCTGCCGCCAAACCGCCGACTCGTACCGTATGAGCCGCCAAGACCTGTCCTTGTGCTATTAGGTTCGTAACCTTCTTATAATTTTGGCACAGCACAGTAAAATCTGGTAATTCATATTCATTCCGAGGGCATGGCACTAAAACTACCTGACTATTTTCCTCTTTAAACTCTGGTGAAATTACCACATTAGCCTTCACCACATCCACTGCAAAAGCTACTAAGGTAGGAGGTACATTCAAATCTTTAAAGGTTCCCGACATACTATCTTTGCCGCCAATAGCCGCAATGCTAAATTGTTGCTGGGCATATAGGGCTCCTAAGAGAGCACTAAAGGGTTTGCCCCACTTCACGGCATCTGTGCCTAATCTTTCAAAATATTCCTGTAAGGTCAGCCGAATGGTGGTGTAATCTCCACCCATTGCTACCACTTTAGCTACCGCTTCGACTATTGCATACACAGCACCATGAAAAGGACTCCACTTCGATAACTTAGGATCATAACCATAGGTCATTAAGGTAGCAGTGTTGGTATTCCCTTTAAGTACTGGAATTTTGGCGGCCATTCCTTCCGTTGGTGTTGCTTGGAACTTACCACCAAAAGGCATTAAGATTGTGTTGGCCCCAATGCTACTGTCAAACATTTCGACAAGACCTTTTTGACTACACACATTTAGCTGGCGCAAATTTTTGAGCCAAGCTGTTTTTATATCAAGACTTTGATAAGGTACTTCATTAAAATAATTTTTATCCCTTGTCGGCGCAACAACCTTGACCTCTGTCTTTTGCTGTACACCATTGGTATCTAAAAATTCACGGCTAAGATCAACAATGGCTTGTCCACGCCACAGCATTGTAAGGCGTGCTTTATCTGTGACGGTTGCTACCACAGTAGCTTCTAAATTTTCCGCCTCAGCATAGGCAATAAATTCTTCCACATGTTCAGGAGCTACGACTACTGCCATACGCTCTTGGGATTCAGAAATAGCTAGCTCCGTACCATCAAGACCTTCGTATTTTTTAGGTAGTACATCTAAATCAATGACCAAACCATCCGTAAGTTCGCCAATGGCAACAGCCACTCCCCCTGCACCAAAATCATTACAGCGTTTAATCAGTACACTAGCCTCTGGGCAGCGAAATAAACGTTGTAGCTTTCGTTCTGTAGGTGCATTGCCTTTTTGTACTTCAGCGCTACAAGTTGCTAGAGATTCCTCGGTATGTTCCTTAGAAGAACCAGTGGCGCCACCGCAACCATCTCTACCCGTTCTGCCGCCCATTACAATGACTACGTCACCAGCGACCGGCTTTAGTCGTACGACATTGGCCTTGGGAGCCGCTGCAATCACAGCGCCGATTTCCATTCTTTTGGCAACAAAACCTTCATCATAAATTTCTGCTACTTGGCCTGTAGCAAGTCCAATCTGGTTACCATAAGAGCTATACCCCTCTGCCGCGCCCACTGTAATTTTTCGTTGGGGCAATTTACCTGGTATAGTATCTTCTATTTTGGTGCGAGGATCACCACTGCCTGTCACTCGCATAGCTTGATAAACATAAGACCGTCCGGATAGGGGATCTCGAATGGCGCCACCAAGACAAGTAGCAGCACCGCCAAAGGGTTCAATTTCCGTCGGATGATTATGGGTTTCATTTTTAAACATAACCAGCCATTCTTCAATCGTACCGTCGATATCGACAGGCACAACAATACTGCAAGCGTTTATTTCTTCTGACTGATCTAAATCGGAAAGTAACCCTTGCTGTCTAAGATCTTTCATACCCATGACAGCAATATCCATCAAACAAATATCTTTTTCTTTGCCTTGATATACCCTAGCTCGCGCCTTTTCATATTCTTGGTAAGCCTCTTTAATCGGTGTTGTAAAATTCCCATCTTCTATCTCTACCTTTTCAATGGCAGTTGCAAAGGTAGTATGGCGGCAATGATCAGACCAATAGGTATCAAGTACTCTTACTTCCGTAACCGTTGGATCTCGATGCTCCGTATCCCTAAAATATTGCTGACAAAATGCCAGGTCAGCAACCCCCATGGCGAGTCCCATTTCCTCTAGCACGGTCGCTAATTGATCCGTATTTTTATTTATAAAACCAGTAAGAATCTTTACGTCCATGGGAATATCTACCGTCAAGGCGAGACTTTCTGGTTTATCCAGTCTTGCTTCTCGTGCTTCTACGGGATTAATGGTATAGGCCTTTATCTTTTGAAATTCTTCTTCCGTAATATTTCCCTCGAGGACAATGACTTTCGCCGTTAAGATTGCTAGCCGCTCTCTTTGGGTTAATACTTGTAGGCCCTGTGCTGCCCAGTCCCCTCTTTGATCATACTGGCCTGGCAGATATTCAACGGCAAAGACTCGATCCTGTTCCTTGGTTGGTAAAGTTTCATCATATACATAATCTACTGTCGGTTCTGAAAACAAAATATGTTTTGCCTCCGCATATTCTGTTTCTGTAATATCGCCAATATCATAACGGCTTATCATTCGTAAGCCCGTAAGTCCTTTAATACCAAGATTATTGGTAAGATCAGCATACATCCCTTGGGCGGCAACTGAGAATTCTCCTCGTTTTTCAACAAATATTCGTTTCACCCTATTTTCCATGAAAATGCCTCCTCCGTCTCTTCTCTACCCATATTTTTTTAGGTTTTATAGTATCTTTACTTAGTATTGTAGTATACTATTATTAATAATAATAATTAATAATTCTAATATCATTTATTAGGAGTGTTTATATGTATGGATATTAATTTTGAATTGTATAAAGTCTTTTATTATGTTGCCAAGCACTTAAGTTTTTCTGCTGCTGCAAATGAGCTTTATATTTCCCAGTCAGCAGTCAGCCAAGGGATTAAACTCTTAGAAGAAAAGCTAAGTGAAAAGCTTTTTGTAAGAAGCACCAAGCAGGTACATCTATCTCCTGCTGGAATTCTCTTGTTTACCCATGTGGAGCAGGCCTTTCATTTTTTGAAACTAGGCGAACGTAATCTTGGTGAACTCCATTCCCTTGAACAAGGAGAACTAAAAATAGGGGCAAGTGATACCATCTGCAAATATCATTTACTCCCTTATTTTAAACAATTTAATCAACTCTATCCTAAAATCAAACTAAATGTAACCAACCGCCCCTCCCCTGTCTGTGCAGAATTATTGTCAAAAGGCTTAGTAGACATTAGCTTTGTAAATCTTGATTCCAATCAAACCTATCAAAACATGACCATTCGCAAAACCTCAGCCCTGCATGATGTTTTTGTTGCTAGTTTTGCCTTTTCCCACTTACAAGGTCAGCGTCATTCTTTAGAAGACATTGCCGCCCTTCCTTTACTTACCTTAGAAAAAAATACTACCACTAGACGATTTCTCGATATCCTTTTTGCCCAGCATCGTATTTCCTTTCAGCCAGAAATCCAATTAGGCAGTGTGGATTTATTAATCGAACTAGCAAAAATTGGACTGGGTATTGCCTTTGTCAGCCGTGAATATGTAGAAAAAGAACTAGCCAACAATCAATTATTTACCCTGACACTCACGACAGAAATTACTCCCCGTGAACTTGGGATCATTACCCATGATTGTCTGCCAGTCCCTCTTGCAGCGCAAAAATTTATTGAATTATTATAAGGTACCTTATTTCACTTTGGGAATATTACGCCCAGCAAAGATTTCCGACATTTCTTTTTTCAACCGTTGCTTGATTTTCTTCTTTTCCCCTGGCAATAATTCTTTTTTAGCGGTCCCAAATAAATAGTTATCCATATCAAATTCTTTTAAAATCATTTTCGTATGGAAGATATTTTCTTGATAAACATTCACATCAATCATTTGATACAATTCACGAGTATCGGGACGAATATAATTTTGAATGGAATTTATTTTATGGTCAATGTATAATTTTTTCCCATTAATATCACGAGTAAAGCCCCGTACTCGATAATCAATAATCGCAATATCCGAACTAAAACTATTAATTAGATAATTAAGAGCCTTTAGTGGCGAAATTTCACCGCAGGTGGAAACATCAATATCCGCTCGGAAGGTGCTAATACCTTTATCTGGATGGCTTTCCGGATAGGTATGCACTGTAATGTGGCTTTTATCTAAATGAGCGACTACCGCATCGGACTTAGGCTCATCTAAATCATCTAAATCATTATCTTCCCCATGGTAGAGTTTACTATCTTGTAGTTCAGGAGACTCGGCAATCTGCCCCTCAGAAATTAACATGGTCACACTAGCACCTTGGGGATCATAATCCTGTTTAGCAATATTTAAGACATTGGCCCCAATCATCCGTGCCACTTCTGTTAAAATACCTGTCAAACGCTCCGCATTATATTCTTCATCAATATATTCAATATAGGCCTTACGGTGTTCCGGGCTAGTCGCATAACATATATCATACATGTTAAAACTAAGAGTTTTGGTTAGATTGTTGAACCCATATAATTTTAATTTTTTAATTGATTTTATTTCCATCGTTTTCTCCTTACTCTGCTGTATAATGATAGATTATGCCCTAGACCCTATGGTCTTATAACCAAATGTGAACTTCCCCCGCGACCACTAAGCTTATATTTCATCTTCTGATAGTAAATCATAACTTATTTTTTTTATACTGTAAATAGTGCAGCGATAAAATAAAAAAACGCTACGCGTCCTTTCTTGGTAAAGCCCAAGCGGCGGGTTCATGTTATTATAAGCGGAAGTCAAATGCTAATGGTGGAGCGTTAATAACATGAACCTGGCGCGCTCAAAAAGAAATAAGACATTCTCTAAACTTATGCTTTCCTATATAGCAAGAAAAGAACCTCCTAGTCACTAGTGACTGGGAGGTTCTTGTTATTCGTCAACTGCTACGATTACATCAATCTTACCAAAGGATAACGTGATGGGAATACGATACCCTTTTCCGAGGGCCGGCATCTGATCATTCACTACCTTTTGCAGTTGCAGATCTAGTTCCATGCCCTGATTTGATGCATTGACACAGAAAATCCCATTCACCATATTTAAAAATTCCGCAACACTATCTTTCGCTAGTTCATCTATTTCAGTTAGAGCTTCACCACTATACTTGCAAGCAATTTCTAGTAATGCCGCGTCATCCATCGCAAGCCCCGTAAATAGATTAATCTCTCCGGCAATTCTTTGATAAATAAGCCATTGACTATTTATAGCATTAACACTTTCGTTTTTACCTATTAAAGGGGCAACATCTAAAAATCTTATAATATTACGCTGTAACAAGGCAATATACTCTTGATATACTTCCCCTTGTGCTCCGTCTGAAGAAAAATCCAATAGTTTTCTGGCTGCTTCGTCGAAGTCCATCCGGTCTAATTCTTCATCCGTGTGCTGGGTATCACCTTTATACTTTACAAGTACTTCTTCTAATTCCGCTAAAGAAAGGTACCCTTTATCCACAATTACCTGACTTAAACCCAAATGACGACAATGTTGATTTTCTAGTAAATCTTCTAGTTGAGCATAGGTTAAATATCCTTCTTCAACAGCTAGTTCACCAAACCGTTTATCTTTTATACGTTGCAAGTGATGTACATTTTCCACTTGCCCAGCAGTCATAAATCCAGCATTAATTGCCAATACACCAAGTTTTATACGTGCTGATCGCTCATATTCCATAACCTCAACAAGCTGTTCTGAGGTAATTTTTTTTTCATTCAAAAGATATTGACCAAAATGTTGATTAAACATGACTACCTCCTCTTATAATGAACTGGCGATAGGTACTTGCCGAATATCGGAAATAACTTTCGAAATTTGTTCCGCCGTATATGGTTTTTGAATAAAATCCATCGCCCCATTTTTTAAAGCTTGAATTAATTTCGTTGAGGTACCAATCGAAGATAACATCACTACTTTAGCATCCTGATCAAAAGCTTTAATATCCTTTAAAGCTTCTAAACCATCGGCCTCTGGCATAACGATATCCATAAATACTACATCGGGCCGCGTCTCTTGGTAGATTGTCACAACTTCTTTACCGTTCACCGCTTCAATGACTTCACAATTCATCTTCAATAATAAATCTTTTAATTGTTTACGAATCAATGAGGAGTCATCGCAAATCAAAATTTTAACTTTCTTTTCTTCCATAGCTACGGTTAATCCCCTTTCCCATCCTGTATAGAGAATATTCTTGAATATTTTTTACTTTCTACACTGCCTACTCACATTCCTGCTACTATAATACTTCTTATGAAATTTATTCCTTTTAAAACCTCGATAATAAAAACATAGCATACTTTTGTTTTTTTTAAAAAAAGAGGAGTTAGCACTGCTAACTCCTCTGACTATTTACTTATAGATTTCACCATGTATTTCGACATTTTGCACTTTCGCAATCTTATTATCCCCATCAATCATAACCACTTTCGGTGAGAAGGTTTGGGCTTCCTCCTCCGTCATCATAGCATAAGCAATAATAATAACCTTATCCCCTGGTTGAACAAGGCGCGCAGCTGCACCATTTAAACAAATCACCCCTGAGTCCCTAGCCCCTTTAATAACATAGGTTTCAAAACGATTGCCATTATTATTATTTACAATCTGCACTTTTTCATTTGGCAATATTCCTGAGGCTTGCAGTAAGGTCTCATCAATAGTAATGCTCCCCATATAATTAAGATTGGCCTCTGTTACTGTCGCACAATGTAGTTTGCCTTTTAAGCATGTAATAAACATTATTTTACCTCCAAAATTGTATTATCAATCAATCGAGTATTACCAATCCGAACGGCTAAGGCTAGTAAAGCCTTTTCTTCAATCTGGTTCATTCCTTGCAAGGTAGGATAATGATACACTTCTGCATACTCACAAGTTGCGAGTTTTTCTGTCGCAATTTTGGCCATAACCTGTGAGCGCAAGACTTCAATATCCTTTTCACCTTGGCTTACTAAGGTTTCAGCAAGTTGTAAACTTTGGGATAAAATCAAAGCAGCACTACGCTCTTCTGGTGATAAGAAAGCATTCCGCGAACTCATGGCGAGTCCATCGGCCTCACGGACAATAGGCACCACTTCTAAATGAATATTCATATTAAGATCCGTTACCATACGTTGCAGCACCACTACCTGCTGGGCATCTTTTTGGCCAAAAAAAGCTTTATCAGGCTGAATAATATTAAATAATTTATTTACGACGGTTGTCACACCGCGAAAATGACCAGGACGGGACATGCCACATAACTTGTCCGTAATGCCTTCTACTTGCACAAAAGTACTATAGCCTTCTGGATACATTTCCCTAGCCTGAGGATGAAAAACCACCTCTACACCAACACTAGCGGCCTTTTCACTATCACCAGCCAAATCCCTAGGATATTTAGCAAAATCTTCATTCGGGCCAAATTGGGTGGGATTGATAAAAATACTAAGAACCACTATATCGCAGGCTTCCTTGGCCCTTTCTAGTAACGTAAGATGCCCCTGATGCAAAGACCCCATAGTAGGTACTAATGCAATGCTCTGCCCTTTTTCCCTACGTTGTTGTACAAAAGCTCGCATTTCTTGAATGGTCTCAATAATAATCACAATACCCTCTCCCTACAAGTTAATATATTTCTCAATGTTTCCGACTGTTGTTTATCTATAGTACCCTTTTCCAGGGCAATATCTACGGTGTATAGACCAAGGGCGGCATACAATTCCTTTTCCTTCCCTAACACCTCTAAATGACTCTTAATGGTAATATCGTCTCCCCTACTGATAGGACCTGTCAAGGCATCCACGGGCCCAAACTTTTGTATATTATCCATCGTTCCTTGCAATAAGGGCAAAAGGGCCATCGTCGCTTGTTGGGGTGATAATCCAAATTGTCCATATATCTGAGTCGCCCAGTGCATCAAACTTACCATATAGTTAGATGCAATACAGGCTGCAGCATGATAAAGGGGCTTGTCCTGGTCCGAAATAATAAAGCTGTGACCGCCAAGCTCTACTACTATTTTTTCTGCTTGCTCAAGGGCCTGCTTCTGACCACTTAGTGCAAAATAGGCACCTGTCATCTTTCCTTGGCTATTTTCACCCTCTGTAAAGGATTGTAGTGGATGTAAACTGCCTGTAAAAGCACCTGCTGCTCTTGCAGGCACTAGGGTTTCAACCGAAATCGCCCCGGAAGTATGGAGCACTACTTGTCCTGGCCCAAAACCTCCATCCTGAGCAATTTCCGTTACTATGGGATGAATGGTGCGGTCAGGAGTAGCAATGATAACAAGTTGTGCATACTTTGTAAAAGGAGCTGCCTTTATTCCTGCTGGCACGTTAAATTCTGCGGCTAACTTTGACGCCGATGCATGAGTTTTACTCGCAATACCAATAAGTTCATAGCCTCGGCTATAAAATTCTCTGGCAAGGGCGCTACCCACTTTTCCAGCCCCAACAATCGCAACGGTCTTCTTCACTATCATCCCTCCTTTTGAGTTTATGACAAAAGGCATAGAAAACTTGGCTTGTGCCAAACCTTAGTTGCCCTTGCTTGGAATTGAGAAAGTGATGCTTTCTAATTACGTAAAATAAAAAGCCTTACGGAACTTGTCCGAAAGGCATAACTTTGCTTACTACCTCCCGTCTCAGTCCATTACCTAGATCTAAGCGGATACTTAACTATTTACTTTTTTTACTGTTAGACAAAAAAACTTTATCCGGTATGGTTCATTATGATACCACCCAAAGTAGAACTTGCCCTTGTAAATCACATTGATAATAACACAGTGCCTATTTGAAAGACAAGTTTTTTTTCCAAAACTCTTGTCTCTGCCGGCAAATATCTAGACTTAATAATCTTGCCATGAAAACAAGTTGTTTCCTATACAAAATCCGTAACCTAAGATAAAATATACATAGGAGGTGTTTTACATGAACACAATCACTGGCGAACAAAAAGTTTTGGCTATTTTAGCTCATATTTCATATTTTTTAGGTGGTCTCGGCTTTATCATTGCCCCATTGGCTATATTTTTCTTAAAGAAAGAAGATCTCTTTGTCGCGGGTCATGCCAAACAAGCTCTTGTTGCCCATTTGACCATTGGGGTCGCCTCATGTATTGTCGGAATATTATGCACCCTACTAGTAGGTGTCCTACTACTTCCCTTGATTGGCATTGTATGGCTTGTCCTCTTAGTTACTTCTATCTTGGGAGCTATTAAAGCCCTTAATGGAGAAGATTATCAATATCCTTTCATACAAACTATTGTAAATAAACTTTAGCTATAGGATAAGGAGTTATACTGCATGTTCCACCTTAAAAAGCACTTCTTGCGTTATGCTACCGTCGCTATTGGCGCTTTACTTTGCGGCGTTAGTATCAATACCTTTTTACTACCTCATCATATGTTAAGCGGCGGAATCAGTGGTATTGCTATTATCCTGCATTTTATTTTTAATTCCCCCATTGGTCTCGCCATTGCTATTTTTAACCTTCCAATCTTTTATTGTGCCTACAAATACTTAGACCGGGATTCTGTCATTATCGGTTCCTATGGTATGCTTATTTTTGCAATCGCAATCGATGCCACCCGTTTTTTATCTTCCTTTAATGTAACGGATGATATACTATTAGCTGCCATATTTGGCGGTGCCCTATCTGGCATCGGTGGCGGTTTAGTCTTCCGTGTTAGTGGTAATACAGGAGGAATGGATATCGTTGCCTCTATCGTTAAAAAGTACTATGCTTTTGATGTTGGTTCTGTTATGTTTTCTGTTAACCTTTTCCTTATGACCTTGTCAGCCTTTCTCTTTGGTTTTAAACCGGCCATGTATACTCTTATCTCTATGTATGTAAGCGCAAATGTACT
>JAPUES010000145.1 GCA_027492445.1 Sporomusaceae bacterium
GTCCAAGGCCACCATAATTGTACTATCCAGCCATAATGTTTTTGAAGATTGGTTTCCTCTATAAATTATGGAATTCCCTTTAGGAAATATTGTATTTTTCTATTTTTAAAAAAGGATTTTTTTAGCAATAAGTAGAATATACCTTCTATTGAGTTTTCAGGAAATACTATAGCTAATAAAAGCCAATAGGAAAGCCCTTATACTCAAAATTATAAAAATTTTAGGAGGATTTATCAATGAAAAAGCTTAGTATTGTATTTTCCGTACTACTTATGTTAGTTCTGTCTTGTAGCGTTGCTTTTGCTGGTGCCCAGGATTTTACGTTGGTCAATAATACTGGCGTAGATATTCATTATGTGTATGTAGCCCCTCATAGTTCTAGCGATTGGGGTTCTGATGTTATGGGTAGAGATGTTTTAATGAATGGTGATAGTGTTCTTATTACTTTTGATTCTGGCGATAGAGCTTCTTACTGGGATATTCGCGTAGAAGATACATCCGGCGGTTCCTTAGAATGGACTAATTTTAACTTAAAAACTATTTCTACTATTACCCTTAAAGGGAATGGCTATGCTGAGTACGAGTAAATTCCTCTTGTAATTATATTGCATCATCAAAATAGCCACCAATCATTACTGAGTAATGATTGGTGGCTATTTTCCAGTTTATCATCTTATTCTATCCTTATAAACCAAGCTGCCCAAATCCATAGTTTAGAAGCTTTACAGCATCATCCCAACGATAATCATCATTCAGTAACACAACGATTAATGTGGTATTGCCCCGTTTGGCTGCACCTACTAGGCAATCACCAGCATCATTTGTAAAGCCTGTTTTCACACCAAATGCACCTGGATACATCTTTAATAGTTTATTGGTATTTTTAGCATATGTTTTTTTCCCATTTAGAAAATTAACAGTATATTCTCGTGTCGATACAATTTTACTAAACTCAGGGTTTTGTAAACCATAGTTTGTAATTAAGGCCAGATCATAAGCGGTTGTAAAATGATTAATCGGATCGGGCAGACCGTGGGGATTGGAAAAATGAGTCTTCTTTGCTCCAATTTTTTCTACATTTTCATTCATCAGCTTTACAAAATTGGGGATGGAACCAGCTATATTTTCAGCAACGGCCTCGGCAGAATCATTGCCAGACACCAGCATCATGCCATAGAGGGCATTGCCGAGCGTTAATTTATCTCCCCCTCTTAATTCTAGGCTTGAACCTTCACAAGCGGCTGCCTTCGCGCTTACAGTAACCGTATTCGTTAGTTTTCCTTGTTCTAGAGCCGTTACTAAGGTCATTATTTTAGTCGTGCTAGCCGGATACATAATTCCATTTCCATTTTTCTCAAATAATACTTGTTTGCTACCAGCTACCATCACTACCCCAGCCTCTGCTTCAATAGCTGGGGGTACTGCTGCATAAGTAAGGTTGCAAAAAATCAATACCAAAGCTACTACCAATAGTGAAATTTTACTACGCATCTTTACCTCCGTACCATCCATATTACTGTTTATAATGTACTTATTTTTTTTCCATCATAATATTTCCATGTATTTTTAGTATCATTTGCCCATAGGTTTTTCCAGGTACGGCCCACTTACCATTAAGATCCGTCCAAGTATAGGATTGCCCAAACTTATCTGTTCTCTTTAGCAACTCATAGCGGGGATCTACAATAGTTTGGACAGGAGGACGCTTGGTTGTATATGCTACCAAGTGTTGAATTTGTGCTCGTACACCAATTTGCGGCGTTGGAAACCAAGCTCCTTTCACCCCATTACCCGTTGTCCCTAACCCGCAATAATTATTTTGGAAACTAATCACATCTCCGCCATAACGAAAATTCCCTGTTTCATGTAAGGCTTGGGCAAAGGCTACGTCCGGGCGAATGCCTTCTGCCATTCCTTCTTCATAATAATAATCTACCAATTCTTTTGGCGTAATGGCTATGGCAGGAAAAGGATTTCGTTTAAGAAGATATTTCACACATTGTTCTTTGGTCGCAAGGGGTGAACCCATAATCGTTAGATCAAAGAAGGCTTTTGTCTTTAAATATTCTTTACTAGGAAAGGATTGCGTTAAGGGTTCTGCTGCCCACACAAAAGAAAAGCTGCACATCCATATTATAATCGCAAAAAAACTTGTCTTAGCACTTATTAACTTCCTCAAGTTTTACCTCCATAACTATAATAAATATAGTCTTGTACTTTTATTACATAAAATCACACTGTAACTTCCCGGCTGCTTCTCTCACTGCTAGGCTAGGATGTTTACAGGCCATGTTATAGACTTCGGCAAAAGTCGGATGAATCCATGCTTTTTGTGTTGCTAAGGTATACAGCGACTGCATGGCATTTATAATCAGCTCTGTCTCCTCTGACTGGGTCCAATTCTTGAGCAATGCAACCGCCTGCTGCATATCCCATTCATCCCATAATATCCGTCCATATAACAACGCAAGTTGTAAGCGAACTGCCACTTCCTCAATTTCAGCTATTTCTTTTAACAATACTCGCTTATAGGGCGTCAAAAACAAGGGTCGTACACGCGTAATTTTCTCTACCATACCAGCAGCTAGCACCCTAATACAGGAATTAGAGTGCAGGATTCCACGCATCACTTCATCAAAGACCAGAGGATCTGCCGCTGCAACTTCCAATAAATTATTGAATTGGCTGGTTGAAAGGTTACCTTCTTCTAATAACAATTCCCATGGCACTAACAAATAACTTTCACCTCCTTAAAATTGCTCTCCTATATGTATACTATCTATAATACTGAAAATCATATTTTTTCTCAACTTTTTTTTCAGATCGTCATATTTTGCCTTAGTAGTATTCCTTTTTAGGAATATTTTCTTCATTTTTAAAAGAATAAGCTTCTATAAGTATACAAGCCGCTGGAAAATAGATATACTAAGATAATATGACTTTTATTATAGGAGAACTAAGAATGCTATTTCGCAGAAAAAAAGCTTATGAAGATATTTACAAGTGGCGACGCAGCCAAAATGGTACCTGCTTTTATTGCTATGAAGATAAGCCAGTAGCCGTATCTTTAGTAGGAAACAAAGGCATCTGCCTTGAATGCCTTACTCACTTTCGCATTGGTCATGTAGGGACCGATCGCCATGTTATTATGCATCTAACCAAAGGACTACGTAGTCATGAAGATACAGTGCTTTGGTTAAAAAAGCATGGCATCAAGTTAGCACCAACCGGGCAAAAGGATGGTGTATATTCCTACATGGCAATTAATAATCCAGGAATTTTCGACCATTATCATGATATTATCTATGGCACTGCCGATTTAGCTACGGTCAATAGTGCCACTGCTACGAAGATTATGGATAGTTATACGGATATTGAAATATTTAAAGATGGGGATATTCGCATTCATTATTAAATAAAATTATAATTTACAAAGGGGAAATACATAACCATGACAACAAAGGAAGAGACAATACTGATGTGTGATGCAACGCTCATTGAGGAAATGAAACTCGCATCTGATATTGAAAAATTGCCCACAGAATTTACAGTAGCCGATATTGAAGAATGGATGAAAGTAGAAAACATTACTAAGCTTGATGGTACTCCTTATCCACCTATCACCCAGGAGCTACTCCTAAACTATTCAAAACATACACCCATAACCAAAAAGAGAAAACAAAAAGTACTTTACACTAACCATAATGGCCGGATATTTTCCTTCACGCCTCTTAAACCCTATCCCTTAGCATAACATACTTACAAAGGACTGCCGCAAGGCAGTCCTTTGTTGTAACTAAAAGTTATTCATACTCCCCATACGATAGCCCCCTAAATCAAGGGTTACATAGGTAAAGCCAATGTCTTTTAAGCCTTGGTATATAACCCTTGCAACTTCCCCTTTAGAAAGAAGCTCAATATTTTCTGGTGCGACTTCAATACGTGCTAGCTCTCCATGATGGCGCACTCGCACCTGCCCAGAGCAAAACTGTTTTACCAAGTCTTCCCCTTTTTCGATTTGACTAAGGCGCTCTGCTGTGACCGGAATCCCATAGGCCACACGGGAAGAAAGACAGGCTGCACTTGGTTTATTCCAGACAGATAATCCCAATTCTTTGGACGTTTCTCTAATTTCATTTTTTGTAAAACCTACTTCTAGTAAAGGACTCCTTACCCGTTCTAGCTCTTTTACAGCCTGCATGCCAGGACGATAATCTGATAGATCATCAGCATTTGATCCTTCTAGCACCCAGCTATATCCATTGTCCTTAGCCCAAGTTGCTAGAATAGAAAAACGTTCTTTTTTACAATGATAACAACGACTTACTGTATTTTCTACAAATTCAGGGCTATTGAGTTCACTAATATTAAGTAAGATATGCTCAATTCCAATTTCCTGGGCAATTTCAATGGTCTCTTGTTTTTCTCGTTCTGCCAAGGTTTCAGAAAAAGCGGTCACTGCTACAGCCTTGTCGCCAATTGCGCCCACAGCTACCTTAGCTAAAAAACTACTATCTACGCCTCCTGAAAAAGCTACTGCCACACTACCAAAACTACGGAGCATCTCCGTAAGCTGCTTCATCTTTGTATTTACATTCTTCATCGTGATCCCCCTTTTATCTAAACCCTTACGGAAAAAGAAGGCTAAGACACCTCCTAGGAAGGCCTTAGCTTTTTATTTACTGCTCATAAAACTATTTGGCAGCCTCTAGGGCCTGCGCTAAATCTTCAATAATATCTTGTACATCTTCAATCCCAATGGATAAACGAACCATGTCATCCGGTACACCAGCACTGGTCCGTTGCTCAGCCGTTAGCTGAGAATGGGTAGTGCTTGCAGGGTGAATAACCAACGATTTAGCATCCCCTACATTGGCCAGAAGAGAAAAGAGTTTTAAAGAGTTAATAAGCTTACGTCCTGCTTCTAAGCCACCTTTAATCCCAAAGGTGAAAATAGCGCCAGCCCCTTTAGGCAAATATTTTTGCGCTTTTTGGTAGTCAGAGTGACTTGGTAGACTCGGATAACTAACCCAGCTAACTTGGTCATGCTGTTCTAAATACTTAGCAACTGCCAAAGCATTCTCTGCGTGACGTTGCATACGAAGATGAAGTGTCTCAAGGCCTTGCAGAAAGGCAAAACTATTGAATGGACTTAAACAAGCTCCTAAATCCCGTAGTATTTGTACCCGCAACCGAATAATAAATGCCATTGGACCAAGGGCCTCACTATATTTTAAGCCATGGTAACTAGGATCTGGCTCGCTTAGGAGCGGAAATTTTCCATTATTCCAATCAAATTTCCCACTATCAATGACTAGCCCCCCCATGGAAGTACCGTGTCCGCCAATGAATTTTGTGGCAGAGTGGATGACAATATCTGCGCCAAATTCAATGGGGCGGCAAAGATAAGGAGTAGCAAACGTACTATCCACAATCAAAGGAATTCCATGTTTATGCGCAATGGCAGCAACCTTTTCAATATCTAGCACATCTATTTTGGGATTGCCAATGGTCTCAGCATATAAAGCCTTTGTAGTAGGGGTAATGGCTTTTTCAAAGTTACTAGGATCACTAGGATCGACAAAATGCACTTTGATGCCAAGACGAGGTAGGTTATAGGCAAACATATTATAGGTTCCCCCATATAAGGTAGAAGAGCTAACAATCTCATCCCCAGCTTGGGCAATATTGAAAATGGCAGCACTAATCGCTGCATGGCCAGAAGCAAAAGCAAGAGCACCTACGCCGCCTTCTAAGGCTGCAATTCTTTTTTCCAATACATCCGTTGTTGGATTCATAATACGGCTATAAATATAGCCTGATTCTTTTAAATCAAATAAATTCGCGGCGTGTTCACTATCTTTAAAAGTATATGCTGTCGTTTGGTAAATAGGTACTGCTCTTGATCCTGTTGCTGGATCTGGTTCTTGCCCTCCATGAATTGCTAAGGTTTCAAAGCGTAAGTTTTTTGGTAAAGCCATAGTAATACCCTCCATACATATTATATTTCCATAGACTTTTATAGTCTAAGCACTTGCTATTTTTAAATTCCATCGCCGTAAACACCCACCATAGATGAGAACCTTTGTTTTTCTGTACGGTCGATTTGAATAATTTTCCCCTCTTTAATGCCTATTACGACTTGACCATATTCCAGGGTCTCACAGGCTTCTAAAATTCGTCCTCTTACCAGAGGTACGTCACAATTTTCTTTTAGACCTGGGGGGATTTGCTTCTTGCCTGCCTTTACATCCAAAGGACGAATTTTTTCATTGCGCTCCATTTGTACTAAGCGAGAATCTTGAAAAACCAATGTTACATTCCCGTGAAAAGTACTGTTCAATATGGAGATAACCTGATCCATAATTTCAGCGTTAATCCTACTTTTGATAGTTTTTAAACTATTTTTTTCCCCTAACATGTGGTCACCTCGCTTATAAAATAGTAAAAAATAACCCCTTTCCGAAGAAAGGGGATTCATCTACAATCGCCTTTCTCTCATCTTACAGGACTACGCCTGTTGGAATTAGCACCTGTGCCTGCGCACTGGTTGCTGGGTGTCATCGGGCCATTCCCTCGACCTCTCTGGATAAGAGATTTATGCTATTAAATTAATACTGATATTAACATAAGCATCTATATGTGTCAATGTTTTATTCCATAGGCATGTTATTTCTTAGCAATATATTTACGAATATCCACAGCAACAGCAGCTACAATAATCAAGCCTTTAATAATGAGTTGCCAGTAAGGATTCATACCAACAAAAGTTAAACCATAGTTAATTACTGTGAAAATCAGCACCCCGACTAAAATGCCAGGTACCGTTCCAATACCACCTGTTGTAGATACGCCACCTACTACACAAGCAGCAATGGCATCAAGTTCGTACATATTACCATAATTGTTGGTAGCCCCGCCCGTTCTCGCAGCTTCTAATACGCCAGCAAAGCCATATAAAGCGCCGGCAAGAGCATAAATAATTACGATATTTAGACCAACATTAATTCCTGAAACAGTCGCGGCATTCATATTACCACCAATAGCGTACATATTTTTTCCCAGCCTTGTTTTATTGAAAATCACCCACACTATAAAGGCGACGAATAAGGCTATAATAACAATATAGGGAATGGAATAGGGACCAGTACCGATTGATCCTGAACCAATCTCTGTAAAGTCTGGTCTGAGACCTCCGATAGGCTGAGATTCATTCGGTGACATATCAAAATAAATCGAATTTATACCATATACCATAACGTAGGTACCTAAGGTTGCAATAAAAGGAGGTACACTAAATTTGGCTACAATCCAGCCATTGAGTAAACCAACTAACAATCCAGCAAATACAGCAACAAGAATAGGAATCCATATTGGCAAATCAGGTAAGTCTGGAAAGAACCTGCGGGAATAATCGGCAACTTGCAGCATGGAAGCAGATAATACAGCTGCCAAACCAACAACACGTCCTGCCGAAAGGTCAACACCAGCTGTAATCAGTACAAAACCAGCACCAAGGGCAATAATTACCCTTGTAGAAGACTGCATTAGAATGTCACGCAAGGTATTGATAGAAAGAAAATTGGAATTATATATGGCAATTGCTGCAATCAGAATCAGTAATACGCCATAAATTGCATACTGCAAAAAGAATTCATTGGTTTTCTTCATATTAAATGTCATGGGATTTTACCTCCTTTGTTTACTCCATGTATAGGGTTGCATGGCGCATAATTTCCTGTTCTGTTGCTCTTTCTTTATCAAGAATACCCGTAAGTCGTCCTTCACACATGACCATAATGCGATCAGACATTCCTAATATTTCAGGCATTTCCGAAGAAATCATAATAATACTTTTTCCTTGTTTAGCCAGTTCTACAATAATCGTATATATTTCAAACTTAGCACCCACATCAATACCTCGTGTCGGTTCATCAAGGAGCAAAATTTCTGGTTCTGTTAATAACCAACGACCTAATAAGACCTTTTGTTGATTTCCTCCAGACAGGTTTTTGATTAATTCCTTGGTGGATGGGGTTTTAACCCTTAGTTTTTCCACACTTTTAATCGCATCCTCTTTCATCCTCTTCTCATCAAGCAATAAATAAGGGGTCTGGTAGGCACTAAGGTTGGCAATTACCGTATTTTCTAGGACAGGCAACACTGGGAAAATCCCTGTAACCCGCCGTTCTTCCGTTATTAAGGCAATTTTATGTTTCTTGGCATCTGCTGGTGATTTAATTTTTATTTCTTTACCATTCATCACAAACTTTCCTGTGGTTATCGCTCTAAGACCAAAAATAGCTTCAATTAATTCTGTCCGTTGCGCACCTACAAGGCCGCCAATTCCAAGAACTTCGCCCCTGCGAAGCTCAAAAGTTACATCTTTAAAAGAACGTGGATTCGTTGACGTAATATTTTCTACCCTAAGCACTACTTCACCAGGTACATTGGTGCGTTCCGGAAAACGCTGGGTAAGATCCCGTCCAACCATTTTTGAAATAATAAGATCGGTAGTCAGTTCTGAGGCATTCCAAGTACCAATATACTTACCATCCCGCATAATCGTTACTTCATCAGATATTTGGAGAATCTCCTCCATTTTATGAGATATGTAAATAATGGAAACTCCTCTTTGCCGAAGATCACGTATAATCTTAAATAATTGCTCCACTTCCGTTCCTGTCAATGAGGAGGTAGGCTCATCCATTACGATAATTTTCGCATTAAAGGATACGGCTTTTGCAATCTCTATGGACTGTATCTTAGATACGGATAAGGTCTTAACCAAAGCTTTAGGGTTAAGATCAATGTCAAGTTGTTTAAAGAGTGCCGCAGTATCGGAATACATCTTAGTATGGTCTACAAATTGAAAGGGACCATAACCTTTCATGGGAAAACGTCCAAGCCAAATGTTTTCCATTACATCTCTGTGGGGGACAGGATGTAATTCCTGATGAATCATAGAAATCCCATAATTAAGGGCATCCTTAGAATTATGAATTTCAAGTTTTTGACCATCTAAAATTATTTCACCCTTATCCTGTTTATAAATCCCGAAGAGGCATTTCATAAGAGTCGATTTACCTGCACCATTTTCTCCCATGAGAGCATGGACAGTACCAGGTCTAACTTTTATCGTTACATCATCAAGGGCCTTTACTCCGGGAAATTCTTTAGAAATATGATTCATTTCCAGCAAAAAATCATTTTCCTTCATTACGATCGCCCCTCTTTCTCCCAAGGCTTTTTTAACATTTAATACATATAGGAATGGCAAGGGTACAACGTAGCTACATTAACCCTTGCCATTTTCTAATTTTCCAGTGTTACTAAGGTAAGCAAAAGCTTATTTTGCTTCGTTAATATTTTCTTTAGTAATTTTCTTGTAGTCAATCCATACATATTTGCCATCAGTAATGGTATAACCAGTGTTTTCTTTGTTAGGAACTAAGCCTTGTGCTAATACACTTGCAAGCATGAAAGTTGCTTTACCTTGGTTATTAGCATCGTTTAGTACTGTACCATACAAAGTGCCATCTTCTAATGCTTTTAAAGCAGGAGCTGTTGCATCAACACCAACTACAGGCATATATTTGCCATCTTTAAAATAACCTTTTGCTTTTAATGCTTCAATAGCGCCAAGAGCCATGTCATCATTATTCGCAAGTACAACATCAATTTTGCCTTCATTAGCAGCTAAGAAAGCGGCCATTTTTTCTTGACCTTTTACACGATCCCACATGGCTGTATCTTCAGCAATTTTTTCAAGTTTTAGCCCAGCATCTTCAATGGTCTTAATTGCGAATTTAGTACGCATTTCAGCATCTTGATGTCCTGGCTCGCCTTTGAGCATAACATAACGGATTACACCGTCTTTTGTAGGATGAGCTTTAAAGTAGTCAACTACTAATTGCCCTTCCATGATTCCAGATTGTTCTGCTTTCGCACCAACATAATATACTTTATCCCATTTGTTCATATCTTCCGTTAATGGTTCACGGTTTAAGAATACGACAGGAATGTTTGCTTTTTTAGCTTTATCAACAATTACACCAGCAGCATTACGGTCTACTGGATTAATGGCAAGGGCTTTTGCTTTTTTGTTAATGAATAAGTCAACTTTGTCATTTTGAGCAGGTTGGGAATTTTGGCTATCAACGATTTCCAATTGAGCTTTACCTTCGGCAGCTTTTGAGATAGCACTACGTACACCACTCATAAAAGTATCATCGAACTTATAAATAGCTACACCAATTAGATCTTTACCACCCTTACCGGCATCACTTGCAGGTGCAGCGCTTGAACAACCAGCCAATAACGCCCCAGCAAGTAATGTTGACATCACGAGACCTTTCCAATTCTTTTTCACAGATAACCCTCCTACTTTAATTTTTTGTGGAATATTACATGCTATAAAACAATAACTCCTATCTAGATTAATGATGAGATTTTTTACGTCCTCACTCTCAAGCTAGTTAGTCTTTGCTTTATAACAATGCCACCATTGTACTGGCTACTTCTGTCCTAGCCATAAGGATTGGGTAATGTCAGCAAAAACCATGTCAGCTGCACCTTTCATTGTGTTTTCTGTAGCCGTTTGTGAAAATCTAATTTCCAGTACACTACTACAGCTTTCAAAAGAGCGGTCCCAAATGGTTTGCTTCACTATATCTTCAATATATTGGCGAGCTTTGACTATACCGCCGCCAATTATGACAACTTTCGGATTAAAAATATTCACTAAATTGGCAATACCAATCCCTAGGTACCGCGCTACCTTAACTAGCATACGAATCGCTAGTTCATCTCCTGCCTCTGCAGCTTCATAGATTACATTGGGCGTAACATGAAATAGTTCTCCTTGTACTAAATCATATACAATGGATTTTTGCCCCTCTTTGATGGCTTTTACTACCATAACCACCAATGCATTTTCAGAAGCTAAGGCTTCCATACAACCATAATTACCACAGCTACATACAGGGCCCGAAATATCAATAGTAGTATGACCAACTTCTCCGGCACTGCCATTGATTCCGCGATACATCCTGCCATTAAACATGATACCAGCCCCAATACCGTGACTTACTTTCAGTAGAATGACACTATCTACATCTTGGGCAGCACCATAATAATATTCACCGTTAATTAAGGCCTTCGCATCATTTTCAACAAATGTAAGAATATTGAATTTTTCTTCAATCATTTTTTTAATAGGTATATTTTTCCACCCTGTATTGGGAGCAAATACGGAAATACCTTCCTTGATTTTCACTGGGCCACGTACCACAACCCCTACTGCCTGTACGGCTACCGTTGCCATTCTTTGGCAAGTTTCAATCATTTCTAACATAAGGGCAAGGACTTCTTCTTTTTTCATCTCTTTAATTCTTTTATTATCCATATAATGAATGCGAAACTCAGGATCAATCAGATAACTCATTATCTTTTCAGACCGGATATGGATAATAATAATCTGGGCAATCTTTGAATTGACTTTGAGCAGTAGCGGTCGTCGTCCGCCACTCGATTCACCAATACTATCCTCCAAAATAAGCCCTAGGTCCATAAGCTTTGCCGTAATATTCGTAACCGTGGGAGGAGTAAGACCTGTCATCTTTGCAAGTTCAGCTCTTGATATGAGACCGTGACGCCTGATAGTATTCATAATCTGTTCATCATTACTGACATTTTCCTGTCGAAAGGAGTATGTGCTTACATTTTCCATTTTATCTCCTACCTTTTTTTCACCAAACCATTATTCTGCCTTGGACCAAGGTGTGAGTTCAATATCTAAATACCATTCCATAGATTGCTGTGGCAAAAGAGCTGTTATGCTTTTCTGTTCCTTTGCGATTTCTAGAGAATCATAATAGCCTGTTGCTGGTTCAAGTGCGCAATTGTATTCTTTTTTAAAACCGCCTTCATTTACCCAAACACCAAGATAAGGCACCTTCTGGGCTGGAAATAATACCTTGTATAATAGTTGTCCTTGATTTAATGTCAGCGCCGCTTCTCCGATTATTACTGGCCCATCGGCATAAAACTTCTCGGTTTTGCCTGCTGATTTTGGAGCAATGCTCTCAAGGGAATAGGTTTCTCCCGTCTGACTGCTAGTAAGAGGGAAGGAATGCTTCCTGCCTATCAAACCTAAGGTTTTACTATTATGGACGGTAATAACTTTATTAACTTTGGGCAAAATAATCCTTGTTGCTTCATCACAAGCCACTAAACCATGAAAAGCCCATAACCCATATAAAGGCTGGTCTCCCGTATTTTGCACCTTATAAGTAAAGTGAAGGATATTCTCCTGTAGTGTAATGCTTCTACTAAAGATATAAGGAAGAGCAACTCCTTTGATTTCAGTTGTTAACACTTCATGGTCTTCGATTACGTTCCATGGAAGGCTCCATAGCTCCCCATGGTCAGGCAATTTTATTCCAGGGTATTCTTCATAAGGATAATCACAAGCATCAATGGTTGGAAACATTTCATCTGCCCCTGACGTATCATACTT
>JAPUES010000146.1 GCA_027492445.1 Sporomusaceae bacterium
TTTCCGATTCCAAGCAAGGGCAACTAAGGCTTGGCTGAGGCCAAGTTTTCTATGTTTATAGCATATTTACTTCTTAAAAAGAAGAAAAGCCAGAAAACGTAAAGTGTTTCCTGGCAACTTTATTTTCAAATTTGGGTAGTATCCCAACTTCCATCAGCATCCAATCGATAAAACAACCATAACCTTTCGCAGGATCATGAACAAAGACATGGGTCACAGCACCAACCAGTTTACCATTTTGAATAATAGGACTACCGCTCATTCCTTGTACAATGCCGCCTGTCTTTTCTAATAACACTGGGTCGGTGACTTTTATCACCAAACCTTTGCCCTCAGGATAATCTTGTAAATTTATTTTTTGAATTTCAATGGCAAATCGTTCAATCGTCTGCCCATCTACTACGGTTAATATTTCCGCATTGCCTGTTTCAACTTGATTCATAGAGGCTACCGGTATAGGCTCTTTATAAAGTTCATTTGGCAGGTCTGCGGTAAGCTTACCATAAATCCCAAACTTCGTATTCTTTTGTATATCCCCAAGCAATTGATCTTCATCAATAAATATTCCAATTTTTTCTCCTGGTTGTCCCCGTAGACCATGTTGTATTCCTGATACCTTTGCCGCTACTATTTTACCTTGTTCACAATCAATCGGTTGATTGGTATCACTATCCGTAATAATATGTCCGAGGGCACCATATGCATGTGAGCTTTGCTCTTGGAAGGTCAATGTTCCCACGCCAGCGGCACTGTCACGGACAAATAATCCGATTCGATATCGCTTGGTATCATTACATAATACTGGTTTTATGTTACTACTTACAGTTTCATCACCGCGTTTTACAATAATATTTATCGTACTATTTTCTTTGCCACTGGTATCAATAATCTCTGCAACTTGATTGTCATTTTCTACTATAATGCCATTCATACTGATAATAACATCACCAATATGGATACCTCCATCTTTGGCTGGGTTTACCTGTTGCTCATTTTCAATGGTAATGGGTGAATTACCAACTACAATTACACCACGAGAATGGAGTACAACACCAATGGAATTCCCACCGGGAATTAATTTAATCGAAGGTAATACATCCACTTGCACTGTCCGGATTGGTATGATACCTAAGAGTTTAAACTCTACTGTAGAATTGCCTAGCTTTAAAGGTTCGAGAAATACGGGTCTAGATAAATTATACTTCTCCATTGCTGGCTGCGCTCTAATACTTTCTTCATAATTAGAATAAATAGTAAAGGTTAAAGGAAAATTCACATGAAAGGAAGCAATTTCTCCTTCCATAATGCGCAAATGAGAGGGAAGGCCATAGATAGTGCGAAACTGTGATGAAAAACAGTATGTGATAATCAATACTGCAATACTCACGCCAAGCAGGGAACGGTACTTCATGTTCATCATGCTCTTATCATCACTCCTTAGCCTATTTTTTCCAAATACATTGTGTGTTATTTCATTCTCTAATTTAAACATTCCCGAATTATGAAGTGATTATTCCGCTTGTAAGAGGTATATTTAATGGTAATAAAAAAAATAAGACCCAAGCTTATGCTTGGATCTTATTTTCCCATTGTTTCTTTTTATATGCTGCCGCTCTGCGCATTTGTTTGGCATTATCTAGGGCGATCTGGGTGATTTCATTGCCAGAAATCATACGAGTAAGCTCGAGTAGCTGTTCTTCTAGGGACAATATTGTAATGATTGTATTTGTCCGCTTACCTTCCACTTGTTTTTTAATATAAATATGTTGGTCTGCCATACAAGCAATTTGCGGTAAATGCGTAATGCATAATACTTGCCTAGCTGCAGCCACTCTTGCAACTTTTTCAGCCACCATATGACCAGCCTGCCCGCCAATACCAGCATCAATTTCGTCAAATACCATAATTCCAACTGCATCTCGCGCCGCACAAACTGTTTTTATGGCTAAAGCAATCCGGGATAGTTCACCGCCAGAGGCTATTTTATGCAATAGCTTTGGCTGTTCCCCCGGATTTGCTGAAAATAAAAACATGACTTCGTTTTGGCCATTAGGAGTAAACTGAGTGGTTGATAGTACATCAATTACAAAGATAGCATTAATCATTCCTAAATCAGCTAAATGTTTACACACTTGTTTGCTAAGTTCTTGGGAAGATTGGCGGCGGATGGAATCAAGCTCACTTGCCATTTTTTCTAGTTTCTTTTCCAGTTGACCTTGATCCTTTGCTAGCATTGCAAGTTTTTGATCATAATTATTAATATCTGTAAGCTCTACTACTGCCTGCTGGTAGTACTGTAAAATTTCTGGAATGGTGCCACCATATTTTTTCTTTAAGCGATAAATAATATCCATACGTTCCTGTAGCCTAGCTAATTGCTGAGGATTAAATTCAACCTCCTCACCATAGGTACGTAAATCCATACAGGTTTCTTCTAGCTGATATAAGGCATCACCAATACCTACTAGCTGTCCTTGCAGACGTTGATCATAACGAACTGCCAATTCTATTTCTTTTTTAACCTCAGCCAAGGCCGGTATAATACCACTTAGTCCCTTACTGCCTTGATCTAATATTAAATAAGCACGATTCACTGCATTGGCAATTTTTTCTGCATTGGCGAGTACGAGGATTTCTTGCTCTAATGTTTCTTCTTCATCCGTTTTTAACTCGGCAGCAGCAATCTCCTGGGTTTGCCAAGTAAGCATATCAATACGCTGCACCCGTTCCCTGGCATTTTGTTCGAGGAGAGATAATTCCTTAACGACAGCAAGCCATTGATAGTAAATGGTACGATATTGTTCTAAGGTTTCCCTTGCTTTACTGTCTAAAGCATCTAACATGGCTAAATAGGCCTCTGGCCGGAGTAATGCTTGATTTTCATGTTGGCCATGCATATCAACAAGTTTTTCACCAATTTGCCGTAAAATACTTACTGTAATATGGCAGCCATTAATAAGAATCGTATTCTTACCTTGCCGTGAAAAACGTCGGCTAATAATAAGGATTCCTTCATCTTCAAAGGGAATTCCTTGTTCTTCTATTATTTTATGAATTGCAAACAGCTGAGAAATATCAAAAACAGCCTCAATACGAAAAAAATCACAGCCTGTGCGAATAGCCTCAACGGAAGCCCGATTACCAAGAATAACACTTAAAGCATCGATTAATATGGATTTACCTGCTCCTGTTTCCCCTGTTAGTATATTTAGACCTTCATCAAACTCGACCATGGCTTGTTCAATTAATGCAAAATTAGTAACCGACAAGGATTTTAGCACAATTTTTACACTCCTAACCTTAATGTGATAAGGCTAATAATCTTGATATTACCGTGGGCACTGCTTCCATAGGTTTTACAACTACCAAAATATTGTCATCCCCGGCCACCGTGCCTATAATATCCGCCCATTTTGTATTATCAATAGCCGCTGCTACTGCTTGTGCAGTACCGGGCAAGGTCTTGATAACTACAATATTAGAGCTATGATCAATGCCAATAACTGAGTCCTGAAAAATACGTTCCATGCGTGGTTGTAAAAAAGCAGTATTTGATTCTACGGGAAAAGCATAACGATAACGCCCTTCGCCGGCAGGTACTTTAATGAGCATTAATTCTTTAATGTCTCGTGACACCGTGGCCTGGGTTACAGTAATTGCTTGCTTACGCAGTGCTTCTGCTAAATCATCTTGTGTCTCAATCACATTATTCTCAATAATTTCTTTTATGGTCGCGTGGCGTAGAGCTTTCACCTACTTCACTCCTTAATTCTACAGCATTAAAAATTAGTATCTACTTCTCCTCGCCACAATTTGCTACGTAAGGTTTCATAATAACTTCTACCTGAAAACTTAACAAATTTTGCTCGAAAAGGAGCACGTTTTACAAGGACAATATCATCGGATAATAAATTGTACATACTCTGGCCATCAATCGTTAGCACCGCATCTTCGTGATTGGCGACCATACTGATTTTGACTTCTTCGTCTTCACCGATCACTAAGGACTTAGCATCTAAAGTATGAGGGCAAATAGGCGTTAGTATCATAACCTTTAGCTTAGGATTTACAATAGGGCCGCCTGCCGATAAAGAATATCCTGTAGATCCAGTTGCTGTTGCAATAATCAATCCATCGGCTGCATAATTCGCTGTTGATTCATTATCCACATATAACTTAAGTTTAATCATACGGGAAACACCACTTTTACTAATTACCACATCATTAAGGGCTGATGAAATAGGGAGAATAACGCCTTGCCTGAGAATCATAGCATCGAGCATTACTCTTTCTTCAATCTGATACTCTCCATGAATCAGTCTATCTAAGGCAGCCGTTACATCCGGCAATTCCACTTCCGTTAGGAAACCTAATTGTCCAAGATTAATACCGCAAATGGGGACACCAGCCCTAGCAATCTCTCTTGCCGTATTTAGTAAGGTTCCATCCCCGCCTAAGGTAATACCAATATTAATTTCCTGTTTCATGACCTCTAGCTCACAGGCAAGTTCTTTATAACCCATTTTTTCCGCTGCATCGGTTGCCAATAATACCCTTATACCATGTTCTTTGAAGTAGGTTACCACTTCATCTAAGACACTGATGACACTTTGTTTTTTCATATTAGGGAATAAGCCAATTGTTAACACATCTTATCCTCCATTATCTTATACTGCCTTAGCATGGGCTTCTGCAACGGTTTGTTCAATCACTTCTCCAGTGACACAATTGTCTCCTAAAGCATTGGACAAATAAATAAGATATTCAATATTGCCTTCTGGTCCCTTTACTGGAGAATAGGTAAGACCAAGCGGGGTAAAACCTAATTCGCAGCAAGAATTTACAATAGTTTCTATAACCTCAATATGCACCACAGGATCTTTGACAACGCCTTTTTTACCTACTTTAGCCCGCCCAGCCTCAAATTGAGGTTTTATAAGGGCCACCACGCTGCCCGTCTTAGCTAGCAATGTTTTAACAACGGGTAATACCTTAGTTAATGAAATAAAGGCAACATCGATGGACGCAAAATCTAAAGGTTGCCCTAAATCCTCAACGGTAACATTACGAATATTAGTTCGCTCCATATTGATAACCCGATTATCAGTACGCAAAGACCAAGCGAGTTGCCCATAGCCAACATCAATAGCATAAACACGCAAAGCACCATTTTGTAAAGCGCAATCTGTAAATCCGCCTGTCGAAGCACCAATATCGGCCATTATTTGATCGGTAAGGCTAATAGAAAAATGTTCTAAGGCTTTCGCAAGTTTTAAACCACCGCGGCTGACATATCCAATACTATCACCAGTAACTACAATATTCCCGGTACTCGGCACCATTGTGCCTGCTTTATCGATTCTTTGCCCATCTACAAATACTAAACCTGCCATAATAGAAGATTTAGCTCGTTCCCGACTAGAAACCAATCCTTTTTCTACCAATAAAATGTCTAAACGTTCTTTTTTCACTTTGTTCATCGTACTCCACACAAGCTAACGAAGGAACCGACTTCCTCTGCAATACCTTCGGCTGTTAAACCACATTTTTGTAACAATTCTTCCCTAGTACCATGCTCTATAAAAGTATCAGAAAATCCTAAGCGCAGTACTTTAACCCAATTGAAGTTTTGTTCATTAATATATTCAAGAACTCCCGATCCAAACCCGCCCGCTAACACATTGTCTTCCACAGTTACAATCACTCTAGCATCGCGGGCTATTCGCCGAATCATTTGTCCATCTAATGGTTTTATAAACCTAGCATTTACTAGTCCCGCCTGTATTCCTTGCCCTTTGAGTAATTCTGCGGCCTGCCGACAAGGTTCAACCATGGCACCAACGGCTAGGAACACAATATCCTTACCCTCTATTACTTGTTCGGAAGCGCCAAGGGGAAGCTTTAGAAAAGGTTCCGTTGTTACAACGCCAAGGCCATTACCCCGCGGATAGCGGATCGCCACAGGACTGCCTAAATGAATGGCAGTATAAAACATATGGCGCAATTCATTTTCATCCTTAGGAGCCATAATCGTCAGATTCGGAATATGGCGCAAATAGCTATAATCAAAGACCCCATGATGAGTCGGGCCATCTTCCCCGACAATGCCCGCTCGATCTAACGCAAATATGACAGGTAGTTTTTGCAAGCAAACATCATGTAATATTTGATCATAGGCACGTTGGGCAAAGGTTGAATAAAGAGCCACTATCGGTTTCATACCTTGTATGGCCATACCTGCCGCCATGGTAACAGCATTTTGTTCTGCGATGCCGACATCGAAAAACCGTTTTGGAAACTGGGCGGCAAATTTTTTAAGTCCAGTACCTTCCGGCATCGCAGCTGTGATAGCTACCACACGAGAATCTTGCTTTCCTAGCTCCACTAAGGTCTCGCCAAAAGTCCCTGTGTAGGTAGGGGCATTACTCTTTTTAACCACTTCGCCCGATTCAATGCAATAAGGTCCAACGCCATGAAATTTACCGGGATTGCATTCCGCAGGCTTGTAGCCTTTGCCTTTACAAGTAATTACATGAATTAAAATAGGTCCTTGCATTTGCTTGGCCTTTTCCATTACTTCTAGCAGGATTTCTAAATTATGACCATCAATGGGCCCAATATAGATAAAACCTAATTCTTCAAATAGCACGCCAGGAACTAATAAATAGCGCAAACTATCTTTCAGTCGTTCCACAGTTTGGGCAATTCGTTCACCAATCGCTGGAATACGGCGTAAAATGAAATCGATATCCTGTTTTACTTTTGCATATTTAGGTTCGGTACGCATTTTAGATAAATATTCTGACATAGCACCTACATTTTTAGCAATTGACATTTCATTGTCATTGAGAATAACAATCATATTGGTTCCCGAGTGACCAGCATGATTAAGGGCTTCATAGGCTTGTCCGCCCGTTAATGAGCCATCACCAATAATGGCAATTACATTATTTTTCTCACCAACGATATCGCGGGCTAAGGACATTCCTAGTGCTGCTGATATAGAAGTACTAGAATGGCCGGTGCCAAAGGCATCGTGCTCACTTTCTGTAGGTTTGGGGAAACCACTAATACCGCCAAACTGGCGCAATGTACCAAATTCCTTACGCCTGCCCGTTAGTATTTTATGAACATAAGCTTGGTGCCCCACATCCCAAATCATTTTATCAATTGGGCTATTAAATATTTTATGTAGTGCCAAGGTTAATTCTACCACACCTAAGCTTGGGGCCAAGTGACCACCTGTTTTTGATACAGAACATATTAATAACTGACGAATTTCTTCCGCCAGCAGTTTCAGTTGCTCAATAGATAGTTTTTTTAAATCTTGAGGGTTATGAATTTTTTCAAGTATTTGATTCAATTATAAAGACCTTCTTTCGGTAACAACCCATACTTATAGCACTATTATATCATATCCGAGCCTTATTACAGCAGGATTTCCTTATATAAAAAAACTCTTAAAACCATATGCGATTGCAATGCCTAATATTGCTCCTGCTAGTACTTCAATTGGGGAATGGCCTAGTAATTCTTTTAAGGTTGCATCTTGTACGATATGATGAGCTCTTAATTGTCGTACTAATTTATTAATAACTTTTGCTTGCTTTCCAGCTGCCCTACGCACACCGGCAGCATCATACATAACAATGCCTGCTAGTACAAGGGTGACAGCAAATAAAGCCGAACCAAAGCCATCATGTAGCCCCACCGCCCAAGCTAAACTTACCACTAAGGCAGTATGAGAACTAGGCATTCCCCCTGCTCCTACTAGGCGTTCAAAATTTAAGGTTCCATGTTTCCAGTAAGAAGTTAGAGTCTTCAGTACTTGGGCACTGAGCCAGGCAGTAAATGCGGTTGCTAAGATAATGTTTTTTCCCATTAGAGCTAGCAACTCTGCCATAAAATTCACCTCAATTATTTCGAAGTAATAAGGACCTTACCAATTCTCGCAACACATCGGCTTCTGTTCTAAATCCCTCTAATGCACCTAAGGCAGTTTCTACCGTTTCCTGAGCAAGCTGTCTTGCTTCTTCTAAGGAATATAATGTTACATAAGTGGCCTTTTGGTTTCTAATATCACTACCAACAGGTTTACCAATTATTTCTTGTGAACCTGTTACATCTAGAATATCATCCGTAATTTGAAAAGCCAGACCAAAGGCTTTGGCATACTCGGTCAGCGCTGCGACCTGCCACTCTTTCCCTCCTGCTAATTGAGCTCCCGCCTTGAGGGCCGCTTCAAATAAGGCACCGGTTTTCCCTTGATGCATCAGTTCAACAGTCTTAAGATCAATGGTTTTTCCTTCCGAAGATAAATCAATTACCTGGCCGCCAATCATCCCATAGGCCCCCGCTGCAGTACCAATTTCCTTAACAACCTTCACAATAACATTAGCATCCACTGCTGGTTGAGATAACATGGTGGTAAAGGCCGCTGTCAGCAAGGCATCACCAGCTAAAATCGCCATGCCATCACCAAAAACCTTGTGGCTAGTTAGTTTGCCCCGCCGATAATCATCATTATCCATTGCTGGTAAATCATCATGAATCAAAGAGTAGGTATGAATCATTTCTAGGCCGCAAGCCACGTTTAGATAGTCAGTACCTTTTCCGCCCACTGCATCCGCCGCCGCCATAAGCATAATAGGACGCAGCCTTTTTCCTCCCGCAAATAAACTATACTGCATAGCCTCAAAAATAATAGGTGGAAACACATTTTCATTGGGAATGAACTCTGCTAAGGCTTTCTCAATAATATTGCATTTATCTTGACAATATTTCTTTAGCATAGATCGTCCCCCTTTAGTTCTAATGGTTTCTCCGTTATTTTCCCCTGGTCTTCCATTAAAATTTTATCAATTTGCTGTTCCGCGTAATTCAATTTAGTTAAACAAGCTTTCGATAAGGTTACTCCTTCTGCAAAATTATCTAAGGAATCTTCTAAGGACAATTCTCCTCGTTCTAATTGCTTTACAATGGTTTCTAATTTTTCTAAGGCATCTTCAAAAGAAATATTCTCCCCGTTATCCTTCTTCTTGCTCTTTGCCATACTGTCCCTCCTGCACTTGAATGACTTTTACATTCATCATTCCTTGATTTAGAATTACTTCTAGCTGTTGCCCTATTTTTATATTATTAGTATCTTTGACTACTTGTGCTTTTTCGTCACGTACAATACTATAACCCCGTGCTAGCACTCCAAGGGGATTGAGTATTGCCATCTTTTGCGTAGCCATTTCAAATTGATGTTGCTTACCCATTATGATTTGCTGGATTGCTTTTTCTAGACCTTGCATAGAACGGTCTAACATTTGTTGCCGAATGGCAAGAAACTCATGGGGATAAAGAAATACTTTGCTCTTAGCCCCTTGTTCTACCCGTAGCCGATAATTTTTGACAACACTACGAATGTTGTTTTCTAGCACATTTTTTAAAGTAGTTACATACTTAGTAAGCTCTCGTACATCAGGAACAACAAATTCCGCTGCCTGGGATGGGGTCGCAGCTCTTACATCTGCCACAAAATCCGTTAAAGTATAATCCGTTTGGTGGCCTACCGCTGAAACAATAGGAACTCTAGATGCAGCAATAGCGCGAACGACTCGTTCATCATTAAATGCCCATAAATCCTCAATAGAACCACCGCCACGGCCGAGAATAATAACGTCTATATTTCCTACTTTATTTAGCACTTCAATCCCATGTACAATTTCTAGCGGCGCCTCTACTCCTTGTACTACTACGGGAAATAGCTTTAATACAATACCAGGATGCCGCCTTTTTGCTACCGTTATAATATCCCTCAGTACGGCACCCGTCGGCGAAGTCACAATCCCTACCCTTTGGGGCAAAAGCGGTAAAGGCTTCTTACGGTCATCGTCAAATAAGCCTTCTGCCTCTAACTTTTCTTTTAGTTGAGCGAAGGCGAGACTGAGTTCACCAATACCTTCTGGTACTAATTGCTGGGCATATAATTGGTATTGTCCATCCCGTTCAAATACGGTAATCTGCCCTCCAGCAATGACTTTCATGCCATCTTTGGGTTCAAACTTTAGATACTGGGAACGGCTTTTAAACATCACCGCTTTCATTGTAGCATTACTATCTTTTAAGGTGAAATAACAATGCCCTGAATAATGCTTTTTAAAGTTTGAAATTTCTCCGCGCACAAAGACCGCAGCCGTTTTAGCATCCGAATCTAATAACTGTTTTATGTATTTTGTAATTTCACTGACACTAACGATATTCATAAATCACCTTCATATGGTAATAGATTCTAACTTCGAAAAAAAACCAGACATAAGTCTGGATAGAGTGTAATCTAGGGATAATCTATATATTGGCGAGTGATATACCCCCCAATTCCTCCCACGGCAAACCAAAAGAGACTTCCTGGTGGTAGTAGAGAACCTAGAAAGGCCCCCATAGAAGCCCCTAGTAAAACATATTTCAGCATAACAGCACCTCCGCATAGCTCTTTCTTATGTATCATATGCGAAGTTATTTTTTATTGTTCTCAAAAACGTAGGACTAGTACTTATTCAGTCTTTTTCTTAACTAAGGCCCCTAAAATCCCATTTACAAAGCGACTAGATTCTTCTGTACCAAAAAGTTTTGCTAGTTCTATCGCTTCATTTATCACCACATTCGGTGGTAATTCTTCCGTACCAAAATTCATTTCATAAATAGCAATTCTAGCAATATTGCGATCGATGCCAGCCATACGATCAAGCTTCCATTCATTAGAAATTTCCATAATAACAGCATCAATTTCCGTTAGGTGCTCTTTCGTACCCGTAACAAGATACTCCGCATATTCTTTTGTATTGCCAGCTAGATTATTATTTTCACTTAATACCGCTTGTAAGGCTTCATTCTTATCGGCAGCATTGTAGTCTAATTGAAATAAAGTTTGTAATGCCATTTCTCGTGATTTTCTGCGACTCATAATTTTCCTCTTTTCTAAATATAGCCTATTTTGTTTTTAGCTTATCGGTAATAACCAGGTGGTAATAGTTTCCCCAAAATATCCATAATATCCTCTTTTTCATCAATTTTTTTACCAACGACATAGCCTGCAATCATACAAAGCATCACAAACATGGTCTGGAAAAAACCAAATAAAAGAATGAAAACGCCAAGGAACATCCCTACCAGGATACCTGTGATTTTCCCACTATGACTCTGCCATATTTCTGCTAGCAATTCATAATTCATAGTATCACCCCTTATTCCACTCGCTGCTTGGTTTTAAAATCATTGGAAATATTCTCAACTAGTACCTGTACATCCACCACTTCAACGCCCACTGTATTTTTTATATATGCATGAACTTTTTCCTGTAGTTCTGCTGACACGCTTGGCACATGAACTTCTGGGCTGACAACGGTTTTAAGAGAAACCTTCAGTCCTTGTCCATCATGCTTGACGCTTACTTTCACACCCCGTACCCCACGTGTATGGCGCGCTGTTTTTTCCACAAGATTTTTTATAGCATCTAGTGAAATGTGTACATCTCCCATCTCATTATGATGAACAATAGTATCTTTTATACGACGAGAACGCATTCCTGCTAATAATAATCGAATACTCACAAGTAAAAAAACAGCTCCTACCAAACCAGCTTCCCATTGTCCGCTGATCTGTGAAATACTTGTCCCAACATCGTCCAAAGAAATCAGGCGCAACGAAAGTAAAATTACGCCGATTGATAAAAAGGTCAAAAACAAAGTATAAATAGATAAAATAATGCGATCAACAATCCCCATAGTATAACTCCTTCCTAGAATGCTCTTACTGCAACGTATCTATGTTTTTTTAACGTACGCGAATATCTTCGTCTTTATTCTCCAGAATAAAACCAACGCCTTGCACGTGAACGTTCACCTCAACAACATCAAGGCCCGTCATGGATTCAATGCCGCGTTTTACATTTTCTTGTACGCGAAGGGCAATATCTGGTATACGTACACCATATTCTACAATAATATATAAATCAACTGCTGCTTCTCGTTCGCCAACCTCTACTTTAACACCCTTTGCCAAATTTTTCTTACCAAGCATTTCTGCAATGCCACCAACCAAACCTGCGCTCATGCCTGCTACACCAGAAATTTCAGTAGCCGCCATACCAGCAATAATTCCTACAACTTCGTCAGCGATACGAATTGAACCAACGTCATTATTTTCTATTTTTTCAATGCGTTCTCGTTTTTCCATTGACAAACCTCCCACAAAGATACTTCTTCTAAAATATATTTTTAACGTTACTATTATAGTACCCCTATTATAGCAAAGCTTTTCCATATTTACAAACAATCATAAGAAAAGACTTGGTTTATGCCAAGTCATCAGACGCAGGCAGAAGCCTTAGTCGTTCTTACTTGGAATCAAGAAAGTGTTATA
>JAPUES010000147.1:0-3079 GCA_027492445.1 Sporomusaceae bacterium
TTTTTTTAGTAACATGCAGGATTTTTTTCTTGCCATGGTAAATATAGTATAATATTCTTGCTGTGATGACCAAAATTCGTCGGAAGAATAAACGCTGCCTAGAAGAGATAAGAAAGGTGGAATCATCTTGAACAAATTTATGAAAGTTGCCAATGAAGAAGCTTTTCACGGTATGAAAAATAATGAAGGTGGACCTTTTGGGGCTGTAATTATTAAAGATGGTGTAATCCTTGCACAAGGACATAATGAAGTTCTTAAAACCAATGACCCCACAGCTCATGCAGAAGTCGTTGCCATTCGTAAGGCGGCGGCGTTGCTAGAACGTTTTGATCTTTCTGATTGCGAAATTTATGCTTCTTGTGAGCCTTGTCCCATGTGCTTGTCCGCCATTTATTGGTCGCGCATCAAAAAAGTATATTTCGGTTGCACCAAGAAGGACGCTGCCGCTATTGGTTTCGATGACAATGCCATATACGAATTCATCAAAGAGCCTACAGATGCTTTAGAATTAGTTCCTGTTGACCGAGAAGAGTGTTTAAAAAGTTTTGAACACTGGCGTGAAAAAATAGATAAAGTTGGTTATTAAATATAAAAAGTCAGCATTTTTTAAAATGCTGACTTTTTATTTACTTCTCTTGTGGTACTTGTTTGAGGCTTAAAGCAATACGATTGCGATTTTCATCTACACTAAGAATCATAACCTCTACAATATCACCAACAGAAACGATGTCTAGGGGATGGCGGAAGGGTTTATTGCTAAGCTCGGAGCGGTGGATAAGACCGTTAATCTTAATGCCAATATCCACAAAAGCACCAAAGTCAATGACATTATGAACAGTACCTTTGACGATTGCCCCAGGAGTCAGTTCGGATAATTTAACAATATTTTTGCGTGTCATGGGAGCAGGCATATCTTCTCGTGGATCGCGACCAGGCTTCGCTAGTGCTGCTAAGATATCGCGAACCGTAGGCTCACCTGCTTCTAGCTCTGTAGCTAAGACAGCAGCATCTGCCTTTTTTGCTGCTTCTTGAATGAGTTGCAACGTTGTTTTATTTTTCAAATCCTTGGGCGCAAAACCAAGCTTACCCAAAAGGGCAGCCGCCAATTTATAGGACTCTGGATGGACGGGTGTGTTGTCAAGGGGATTATCCCCTTCTTTAATGCGCAAGAATCCAGCACATTGTACAAAGGCAGCTTGACCTAAACGAGCTACTTTCAAAAGTTGAGATCGATTGGTAAAAGAACCTTTTTCATCGCGGTAGGCTACAATGTTTTTAGCAACGGTAGCATTAATGCCTGATACATGTTTCAAAAGTTCAATGGAAGCACTATTAAGCTCCACGCCAACATGGTTAACGGCAGATTCTACTACATTGGTCAGGGTGCCGCTTAATTCTTTTTGATTAACATCATGCTGGTATTGGCCGACACCAATGGATTTCGGGTCGATTTTTACTAGCTCTGCAAGAGGGTCTTGGACACGACGGGCAATGGACACGGCGCCGCGCAAAGTAACGTCCAAATCAGGCAGTTCATCTTTTGCCAGCTTAGAAGCGGAGTAGATGGAAGCTCCAGCCTCATTGGTAATCAGATAGTGAACAGGTAGGTTGTGATCGCTAATAAGCTGGGCTGTGAATTCTTCCGTTTCATAAGAGGCAGTACCATTGCCAATGGCAATCAAGGTTACCCCATGCTTTTGGATGGCGTCTAGCACAATTTCAGCCGCTTTTGCCTTTTGTCCTTCCCCCATGGTCACATAGATAACGCCTGTCATCAAAACAGTACCAGTAGGGCTGACTACCGTAGTCTTACATCCTGTGCGAAAGCCAGGATCCAGGCCCATTACGGTATGACCAGCAAAAGGAGGTTGTAGCAGTAATTGGCGCAGGTTGAGACCAAAAACGCGAATGGCTTGTTTTTCGGCATTATCCGTTAGCAGTGAGCGTATTTCGCGCTCTAAAGCTGGCAATAACAAGCGTTTATAGCCATCGGTGATTGCTTCAATAATACATTTGCTAAAAATGGAAGTCCCTTTATTCACCTGTCGACAAATTAATTGAATGTTGTTTTCATGAGGAGTTAGCAGATTTACCTTTAACAGTTCTTTGGCTTGGCCACGATTGATGGCCAATATACGGTGAGAAGGTATGCGGTTTACAGGCTCTTTATACTCTTTGTAGGTGAGGATTTCTTTACCTAATTCTTCGCTTACTGCTAAAGCCGTGCTGATTTCAGCGGTTTGCCAAAGCTGCTTACGGAGCAAGGCGCGAATATCTGCGCGTTCGCTGACGGTTTCTGCAATAATATCTAGTGCGCCAGCAAGGGCCTCTTCAGGAGTCGCCACGCCCTTTTCTTCATCGACAAAAGCTTCCGCACTTAGGAGAGGAGTGCCTGTGGTAAGTTCTTGCAGAAGAATAATTTCAGATAAGGGTTCGAGGCCTTTTTCACGGGCAATTTGAGCACGGGTACGCTTTTTTTGTTTAAATGGGAGATATAAGTCTTCTAAGTCTTGTAATTTTGTAGTTCCAGTAATGGCAACCGTTAGCTCTGGTGTAAGCTTGCCCTGACCTTCAATGGTGGCAAGGATATCTTCTTGGCGTTTTACTAAGTTACGCAGATATTGAAGGCGCTCCTCAGTCAGACGTAGTTGTTCTTCGTCGAGCTCACCCGTTACTTCTTTACGGTAACGGGCAATAAAGGGAACGGTATTTCCTTCATCTAATAGTTTAATTGTAGCGTCTATTTGTGAAACTTTTACGCGTAGCTCCTGAGCAATTAAATTTGTAATATCAGTATGTAACATAATGCACCAACTTTATCATTTTTAAATAGTCTTTTCATTATATCACAAATGAAATGGGATATTGTATAGTATCTTTGAATAAAGCTCATGCTATGGGAGTGAAGATATTAATAACCAGATAAAGAAGGAGGGATTGTCGTGTTGTCATCAAAAGAAGTAATGCAATTAGAAGATCTTTTAGGCATGGAGCAAACCACAGTAAATGTCTTGAAGGGTTTTGCTAGCAATATTCAGTGCCAGCAAAGTAAACAATTATTCCAAAAAATGGCCCAAAA
>JAPUES010000147.1:3179-12360 GCA_027492445.1 Sporomusaceae bacterium
GGTCAAGGCAGTCAGTTTTCAGAGAAGGATATACTTCAACTGGCATTAAATGAAACCAAACATACAGCAGAAGCCATTAATACCTACATTTTAGAGGCCTCGAATGAACAACTTAGACGGGATTACATGACGGTCCTTGGGGATGTTTACAATCAGCAAAAAGAAGTATTTGATTTAATGCAGCAAAAAGGATTTTACAATGTAGAAGCTGCCACGTCTCAGCAAATGACCCAAGCACAAAGTAAATTTAGCGGACAAATACAATAAATACCATGAAAAAAGGCTCTGTACATGCTGTGCAGGGCCTTTTCGATGACTTTGTTGTCCTTTATCAATCTTGAGAGTAGTTTTCCTTGACAACAGTTTTTAATCTATATTACAATGCAGATAGAACTACTGAATAATTGTTTTCCTGTAGTAATAGATTCGTAAGATAGGTGGTGAATATATGGAAATCTGTATAACTTCTTTGTTGAGAGAAAAGGGGTTTAAAGTTACGCCCCAACGTTTAGCAATTTATAGTATGCTCGCAGCTACTAAATCCCATCCCAATGCGGAAATGATTTTTAATGAACTGCAGCCTATGTATCCCACCATGAGTTTAGCTACTGTTTATAAAACTATGGAAATTCTCAAAGAAATTGGATTGGTAAAAGTATTAAATGCAGGGGAAGATAGCTTCCGCTATGATGCTGATACTAGCAACCATCCCCATGTAAGATGCATGGAATGTGGCCAGGTTGAGGATGTTGAACATATAGATTCTACGGAATTTGTAAATCAAGTATCACAAAGTACGAAATACCACCTAATGGGCCAGCAATTCTATTTTTATGGAATTTGCCCTGATTGTCAGCCTAAAGAATTAAATTAAAAACAGATGTTGTAAAAAACCTGATCAAATGCGATCAGGTTTTTATTTTTATATAGGAAAGTATAAGTTTAGAGAACGTCTTATTTCTTTTTGAGGGCGCCAGGTTCATGTTAGTTTATCTTTTTCCAGCCGACAAGCTTTAAAAATATTTTTCTTACACAATTGGCAACAATCTTGGTTAATATGCTCTAGAGAATAAGTAATAGCGTTAGAAGTGTGAGGGAAAATGTGATCTTCACCAATTTTGTCGTATAGACCCGTAGTTTTAAGCTTCTTTTCTGGTTGCCCAGTTAAACCGCACATTAATACCAAAAGCCCCTTCTGCTGCAGATTTTCCACAATGGTTCGGAGATGATTTTCACCGGTGATATCGATTAAAGGAACCTTGCTCATACGTAAAATAATAATTTTAGGGTCATAATTGATGGTATTCATTATGCTTTGGGAAAACATCTGGGCTGCTCCAAAAAAGAGGGGCCCTTCAATGCTAAAAATACTAATTTGGGGACAGTCATGGGCGGCTAAGGCAGCTTGTTCTGTAATATCAACAAGATTATTTTCTTGATCGGGCACCACTTGGGTTACGACCATGATTTCGCTCATGCGTTTTACAAACAGCATCATTGCCAGTAGTAAACCTACTTCTACGGCGACTGTCAGGTTGGCAAGGAGCGTCAGGAGAAAAGTAATAATTAATACGCCTGCACTCAAGGAGCGTACTTTTAAGATGCCCAAAAAGGCACGATGCTCACTCATGTTATAGGAAACAATCATCAGTACAGGAGCCATGCTTGCTAAAGGAATGAGGCCTGCATAAGGAGCTAAAAGCAGCATAGTAGCAAGAACGAAGAGGGCCGAAATAACGATGGAATAACGGGTGGCAGCTCCAGATTTAATATTCGTTGCCGTACGCGCGATAGCACCAGTAGCTGGTATGCCTCCAAATAATGGCGTCACCATATTGGCAATACCTTGTCCAATTAATTCCTTGTTACTATTATGCTGAGTCCCTGTCATACCATCGGCAACCACAGCGGACATTAAGGATTCAATCGCCCCTAAGATGGCGATGGTTAGTGCAGGTTGGAGAAGCTGGTGAAGCTTTTCTAGAGTGAAATCAGGAATTTTCAGAGTAGGTATATCGCTAGGTATTCCGCCGAAGGTAGAGGTGATAGTGCTAATTTCATGGGGAAAGAAGAATGTGGCTACAGCGGTAGAAACAAGCAGGCCTGCCAGTGAACCAGGCACTTTGGGCAGAAAGCGGGGGGTAATAAGAATAACCACTAAACAAATAGTGGCCGTGAGTGCACTATAATAATTAATCGTATGAAGATGAACAATAACATCTTGCATGGTCGCAATAAAACTTTCGTGTCGTTCAAGGCCGGTAAGACCCAAGAAATTAGAAATTTGACCGCTGAAAATATTAACGGCAATACCTGCCGTGAAGCCGATGGTTACGGAGCGAGGGATAAATTTGATCAAGGAACCCATATCTAAAAGTCCCATAAGGATTAAAATAATTCCAGAGAGAAAGCCAGCAATCAGCAGGTTTTCATAACCATACATCAGGACAATAGAGAGTAGGATGGGTACAAAAGCCCCTGTCGGACCAGCAACCTGATAAGCACTGCCGCCAAAGAGAGCCACTAAACAAGCTGCAATAATGGTGGTGTAAATACCATGCTCTGGATTTGCTCCCGACGCGATGGCAAAGGCCATAGCGAGAGGCAATGAGATGACCCCGACTGTGAGACCCGCGAGCAGATCCTTCTTGAAGGACCCCTTAAAGTAAGATTGTAATGGGATGAGAGTACTAGATGACATATAAAGACCCCTTTCAAATTTTACGGAACATAAGATATTCAACATTATACACCCATACTAAAATGATATACAATATCAACATGTTGAAATATTTGTAGATTTGTAGTATTATAAAGTTTAAATAATCATATCTTTAAATGTTTGAATATTAAAAGATTATTTTAAATAAATGCAAAAAAGATTGAGATTAAAGGAGTCGAGCTATGAATCGGGATGTTCAACAATTTAAAGCAGAATTTTTTAAGGCCTTATCTCATCCCCTACGGGTACATATTTTAGAAATCTTATGCCAAGGGGATAAAAATGTAAATGAGTTACAGTCTTTATGTGGAGCAGAAGGCTCAGCTGTTTCCCAGCAACTAGCTATTCTTCGTAATAAAAAAATTGTGACGGCTCGCAAAGAAGGGACGCGGGTATTATACTCGTTGCAAGATCCAATGATTAAAGAACTGCTTGGTATCGCACGGCAAATATTTAACAATCATTTAATTGATGCCGTTAGTATGTTAGATCGTTTTCATAAAGAAAAGTAAAATAGGGGGAATCAACATGAGTTTAGCAAAATTTATCGACCATACCATTTTAAAACCAGAGGCGACCGCCCGCGATGTAACGCGGTTATGTAGTGAGGCCAAAGCTCATCAGTTTGCGGCCGTATGTGTAAATCCGTGTTATGTAGAACTCGCTGCCACTTTATTAGCTGGGACAGGAGTGAAGGTTGCGACAGTTATTGGTTTCCCGTTGGGCGCTAACCTAGGAGTGGTAAAAGCCTTTGAAGCAAAGCTTGCTGTAGAGCAAGGGGCAGATGAGGTTGATATGGTAATTAATATCGGCGCCGCCAAGCTTGGACAGTGGGATGTTGTACTTTCGGATATTAAGGAAGTCGTAGCAGGGGCAGAGGGTCATACGGTTAAAGTAATCGTAGAAACTTCCTTATTAACGGATGAGGAAAAAAGAACAGTCTGCCAGGTGGTCTTGGATAGCGGCGCTCATTATATAAAAACTTCCACAGGCTTTTCTGCAGGTGGGGCTACTGTCCCTGATATTGCCTTATTTAAAAGTATTGTTGGTGATCAAATTGGCATTAAAGCATCGGGTGGTGTGCGTACTCGCGAAGATGCAGAGGCCTTGATTGCTGTAGGGGCCACTCGTCTTGGGACGAGTGGGGGAGTTAGTATTAGTAATTAGTTTACATAAAATACCGATAGGCATAAGGGTATACCCGTGATACACTTGGTATCTGTAACTCTTAAAATAGAGATGAGGATGCCCTATGCGAAATATTATAGTAGAAGATACAAGCATAATCACCATAGTCCTTGGCTTAGTTTTTATTGTACTGTTACTTTCCGGTATGCTGCCAAAGCCCCAAATGTGGGTATATCCTTTTGTGCGGCAGGCTGTACAACTGAAAGTGGATTTTGAGACTCGTGATATGTTACTACATGAAACAGAGCATTTTAGGATTAAATATACCCAGGTAGATGCAGATTCGGTAGGACTCATTGCTGAGGCCGCGGAAGCTGCCTACTCTCCTGTTACCCAGGAACTAGGCTATGCGCCCCAAGGCAAGACCTTGATTTTGGTACAACCCAATCGCAATGAACTTAGAAAAGCCTTTGGCTGGTCTGGAAGTGAAAGCGCTATGGGCGTATATTGGGGCGGAGTCATTCAGCTGCTGTCTCCCCATGTTTGGTTAAATGACGGAGAATCAGTAGAGGAATTTATTCATTCAGGGCCCATGGTTCATGAATATACTCATTTGGTTTTTGATCATTTAACGAATGGGAATTATCCTCGTTGGTTCACAGAAGGCTTAGCTCAATATGTGGAATATCGGGTTAATAACTATGAGTGGCACACCGAAAGTAATAGGCTCGATGGCAAGCTGTATACTATGGCGGAATTAGAGAAAAACTTTGATGAACTACCCAATCAATCTTTGGCATATCGTCAGTCTTTGGCTGCCGTACGCTTTATTGGTGAAGTATATGGTGAAGAAGCATTAAGAAATGTGATTGCTAGCTTGCAGGCTGGGAACAGTATGAAGCAAGCAATACAAAAAAATGTAGGCCTTACTGCTGCTGCTTTTGAACAAGAATGGCAACAATGGGCGCTGAAGAATATGAACAAGCAACAAGAAAAGCACTAAGAGATATACCTGAAAAGTATATTCCTTGGTGCTTTCTCACTTAGGACGGCAAAGAATGAACATAACTAACACTTCGCCGCTATACTTAACCTACGCTTATAGTTATATTCATCCTTTGCCTGGTTGCTCTATTGAGGGCTAATTTTCTAAGATTCGCTACTTTCGTCAGATGAAACACGAAGTCTTTCTAAGAGCTCAATGATTTTTTTATTTTGAACAATAATAATTTCTTGATTTTGCACTACTTTTTTTAAGGGGGCTGTACCTTCGTGGATTTCGTCAAGCATCATTTTAAACATTTTTTCAGGATTGGCCATATCTGAAATTCCTCCTATACTTTGCTTACCATGTAGATTTTCTATAACCTATGCGGAAAAAGGAGAAAGGGTGCTAGTGGATTGTACTATGCTAGGTTAGGTGCTACAATAATCATAATTGTTATTGTTACAGAAAGGGGATAATTCTAAGATATGAAAATTTTTCATGCTTGTGATATTCGTGGCATTGCTGGTAGCGAACTCACAAATGACATAGCACATAAAATCGGCTTGGCAATTGGCGTAAAGCTGACGGGGGAAAAAGTAGTAGTCGGTGGTGATGTTCGCCTATCAACCCCAGTATTAAAGGACATTATGATTAAGGCTTTAGTGCAGTCCGGTTGTCATGTTATTGATATTGGGACGGTGGCGACGCCTGTTTTTTACTATGCCCTTAAAGGGACTGGAGCAACTGGTGGCGTAATGGTCACTGCATCTCACAATCCAGGGCCCTATAATGGTTTTAAGCTGGTATTTGGTCCAGAACCTGTCACTGAAGCTGACATTTTAGAAATAAAGCAATTGGTCGAAGAGGGTGCCCAGGTAACAGGTCAGGGCACTGTAATAAACAGGCCCATTCTTGAAGATTATTTAAGGGATACAGCAGCTTTAGGGGAACCTAGTACACTACGAGTGGTAGTCGATGCAGGCAATGGGGCAACAGCAGAAATTGCACCGGCCTTGTTTCGAAGGCTCGGTTATGATGTCGTAGAACTATACTGCACACCAGATGGCAATTTCCCTAATCGTTCCCCAAATCCAGCCTTAGCTGAGAATTTGCAAGGCCTTGGGGAAAAGGTAAAGGAAAGCAAGGCCCATTTAGGGGTGGCTTTTGATGGGGATGGTGACAGAGTTGCCTTTGTCGATGAAAATGGGCGAGCGGTAACAAATGATGATATTATTGTATTATTAGCACGCTATTATCTGGAAAAAGAGCCTGGGGCGATTATTTATGATGCCAAATGCTCGATGGTTGCTCCTGAAGAAATCCTAAAAGCCGGTGGTCGGCCTGTGATGGCAAGAGCAGGTCATACTTTTAGTAAGGCCGCGTTTATAAGGGAAAAGGCATTGTTTGCTGGGGAAATTAGCGGACACTTCTTTTTTAGGGACTTAGGCTATGATGATGGTATGTTTTCTGGCTTAAAGATTTGTGAGTTCGTGGCTCACCATGGCTCTTTGGCGAAACTAGTCGATGAAATTCCCAAATATATTTTAACTCCCGATATTCGCATCACCTATAAGGGTAGGGATAAAGAAGCTATCTTAGATGCTGCGGCCGAAAAGTTAGTTCAGTATCAGCCAAACCGCATTGATGGTGTTCGTATTGATTTTGCCGATGGTTGGGGGATGATTCGTTCTTCTGTTACGGAGCCCTTGTTTACCCTTCGTTTTGAAGCAAAATCAGAGAAACGCCTGCGAGAAATTATTGAACTTTTACTTTCGGCGTTACCCCAAAACATTCAAATGGCAGTCATGGAAGCAGTACAATAAAAGGAGAAACAACAATGCAAGTTCATGTTTTAGCAAGTGGCAGTACGGGAAATGCTATTTTACTAGATTTTAAGAAAACAAAAATATTAGTGGATGCAGGCATCAGTACCCGGCGCATTAAAAATAGCTTGGAGGAACTAGGCACTAGCATCGAGGAATTGGATGGGGTAGTAATTACCCATGAACACCGCGATCATGTAAGTGGCCTTACTACGATGACAAAAAAGTACAATGTACCTGTCTATGCCAGCATGCATACTTGGAACGCTATGTATTGCCGAGAGTCCATACCCGATGAGTGCTGCAAGGTGCTACCTAAGGTTTTAGAAATTGGAGAAGTCAGAATTGAGCCGTTTAGTATTTCTCATGATGCTGCTGATCCTGTTGGTTTTCGGTTTTATCGGGGGCAAGACAAATGCAGTGTGGTCACAGACTTAGGTTTTGTCACCGAGCATGTAAAGGAAGCCATTGCCCTGAGCGATATCCTGGTCCTAGAATCCAACCATGACATTGATATGTTAGAGAATGGCGCCTATCCATGGCATTTAAAGCGACGTATTATGAGCAATCGTGGTCATTTATCCAACTATGATGCGGGCTGGACCCTAGCAAGACTAGAGAGAAAGCCTAGTATGCAAGTCTTTTTAGCCCATATGAGTCAGCAAAATAATGATCCTGAGCTAGCCATGCATACGGTTAGTACGATTTTAACGGAGTATGGTTGTAAGCTTGGCTCGGAGATTGAACTTTATAAAACCTATCCGAATCGTATTGTGAGTAGTGTTGTAGCAGTCTAATTTAGACGGCAAAGAATGAGCATAACTAACGCTTCGCCGTGCTACTTAACCTACGCTTATAGTTATGCTCATCTTTTGCCTGTTGTCGGTTAAATGTTTTTTTAAGAAGATATGTAATATGTAAGGAGGTAGTGTGATGTACAAGAAATATGCACCTTTTTTTATTATTGCTGTGATTGGTGCCCTAATAGGGGGGAGCCTAGTGCTTGGATATGGTAGTAATCTTTCCGCAAAACCTACACCCAATCAGACCGTGCCCATACAAAATCTACTGCAAACGCCTACTGCTCAGGCTCAGGTGTCAGAGGCGCGTAATACACCAATTGTGAGAGCCGCTCAAGCCGTAGGACCTGCAGTAGTGGGAATTACCAATAAGGCTTATGCCCGAAATTCTTTTAATAAAAAGGTGCTGGTAGAGCAGGGCACAGGCTCAGGGGTGATTTTTGATAATCGGGGTTATATTGCCACTAATAACCATGTGGTTGAGAATGCCCAGGAAATTTTAGTATCACTTGCCGATGGGCGGGTGCTAACTGGGCGGGTACTAGGGGCTGATCCCGCTACAGATTTGGCCGTGGTCAAAGTAGATGCTACTGGTCTGCCAGCGGCGGTACTTGGCGATTCGGATAGTCTGCTAGTGGGTGAACCTGCCATTGCCATTGGAAATCCTCTTGGCCTAGAATTCAAAGGCAGCGTCACCACAGGTGTGATTAGCGCTCTTAATCGTTCCATTGAAATCGGTGAACGTAAGTTTAAGCTTATTCAAACAGATGCCGCCATCAATCCCGGGAATTCTGGTGGAGCCTTAGTCAATGCGGATGGTGTAGTGGTGGGTATTAACAGTGCTAAAATATCCATTGCAGGTGTAGAGGGGATTGGCTTTTCCATTCCTATTAATACGGCTCGGCCCATTTTACAATCGCTGATTGATAAAGGCCGGGTAGTGAGAGCCTATTTAGGAGTGAGTATTATAGATCAGAATACCGCTGCTTCTTATGGTTATGAACTCAATATTGATAAAGGGGTTTACTTGTTTCAAGTAGGCAAAAATGGTCCAGCAGGTAAAGCCGGCCTACAGGAAGGGGATATTATTCTGAAAGTAGCAGGAACAGAGGTCAATAGTGTAGCCGATTTAAGGGGAGCAGTAGCCGCTCAAGCAGTGGGTACTAAAATAGATGTATTGATTATTCGCGATGGCAATCAAAAAAATGTCAGTGTACTCTTAGAAGAAATGCCGAGCCAGCAATAAGATGAAGATTACAATTGTAGCTGTAGGCAAAATTAAAGAAAAATATTTATCCATGGGCATTGCCGAATTTGTGAAACGACTGACGCCCTACTGCCGTTTATCCATTGTTGAAGTAGACGAAGAACGCATGCCAGATAGCCCCTCTGACGCAGAAAAAGTCAAAGTCCTAACCCGAGAAGGGGAACGAATGATGAAACATATCAAGGACGGAACCCACCTCATCGTCCTTGATGTCATTGGTAAGCAAGCATCTTCTGAGGAACTTGCAGAAAAGATAAATAGCCTTGGGCTATGCGGAAAAAGCGATATAACCTTTGCCATTGGCGGTGCTTTTGGACTGTCACCCGAGCTAGTAAAGGCTGCTGATGAAAGGCTATCCTTTTCTAAGATGACTTTTACCCACCAGATGATACGCCTGCTCTTAGTGGAGCAGGTGTATCGAGGGTTTAAGATTAATCGGGGGGAACCGTATCA
>JAPUES010000148.1:0-9703 GCA_027492445.1 Sporomusaceae bacterium
AATACCACCCTTACCATAAAATGCAATTTTCCTCATAGTTTCCTACCCTTCACCCACATTACCAAAAAAAGTCCATCACAACCACTTGCCTATTAAAACTCTATCCCTTTTTATAAGGATGTTTAGCTTCTTTCATCTCAGTCACTACATCAGCTATTTCAATAATCTCAGGCCGCACATCTCGCCCTGTAAACACCAGATGAAGAGCAGAAGGTTTTATTTTTATTAATTCCAAAACTGCATCCAAAGGTATGATTCCAAATTTTATAAAGTTACTTTCTCTATAAATTCTTTAGAAATTTAATTACCAATTGTGTCTTTAATCCCTAGATACGTTCTTTTATTTTATCTTTAAAGTGAGTTATCTTCTTCCTCAAACGCCTTCGAATATCCCGATTAGTTTTTTCACTGCCATGGTGGCCGAAATTCGTCCTTCAATCACATCTTTTTCAATGTGCGGTTTTTTATTGATGACTTCAGGATGATTCATAAATTGAGTTTGTAAGTATTCCTGTACCATTCCGTGTACCCAACTTAACATTTGCATCCGCCGGCGTCTTTCAAAAATACCTGACACAACTGTTATTTCCTGAAATTTTTCTACCATACGCCAAATATCATCTACACCTTCACCCGTACTTGCTGAACAAGTATGCCCTTTAGTAACCCAGCCTTCGGTAGCAGGACGCAAAAAATGCAGTATGCGATCATAATCAACTTTAGCCATTAAAGCCCGCTGTTTATTATCTCCATCAGCTTTATTGATGACAATGGCATCCGCTAGCTCAATTACGCCTTTTTTCATGCCTTGCAATTCGTCCCCTGCCCCGGTAATCATGAGTAATAGAAAAAAATCAACCATCGACCGTACAGTGACTTCACTTTGCCCCACACCAACCGTTTCAATCAACAATCGATCATAACCAGCCGCTTCACATAACAAAATGGTTTCCCGACTTTTACGCGTCACTCCTCCCAAAGTGCCACTAGAAGGAGATGGACGAATAAAAGCCCTGGGGTTACGAGACAATTGTTCCATGCGAGTCTTATCACCTAAAATACTGCCTTTGGTGACTGTACTACTAGGATCGACGGCTAGTACAGCCACTTTATGCCCTTTATCACACAATTGGCACCCTAAGTTTTCAATAAAAGTACTTTTTCCCGATCCTGGCACACCAGTGATACCTACCCGAATAGACTTGCCTGTATAAGGCAATAATTTTTTCAATATTTCCTGAGCCAGCTCCATATGAGCTGGCAAATTGCTTTCAATGAGTGTAATGGCTCTTGATAAAATCATCCGATCCCCTTGTAACACTCCTTGAACATATTCATCAACGGAAAGCTGACGACGAATCGAGCGCGCCTGAAAGGAACTATTGATCTTATCCTGATTTGGCATACCATCATGCCTGCTACGAATTCCGCCCATTACCTCTGTGGTAAAAGCATCTCCCGCATTCGGTGGAATCCATTCCGGTTTCCACCTATCTTTCTTTTCCTTAGTAATCATATTAATTCACTTCCTGTGAAAAACGCCGTAACTCTTTCAATATTTTTTCTGCGGCAACCGGAATAATGGTTCCCGGTCCAAAAATAGCCGCTGCCCCATTCTCACGTAAAAACTCATAATCTTGGGCAGGAATAACGCCGCCAATCACGACCATAATATCTTCTCTACCCAGTTTTTTTAATTCTTCGATTAACTGTGGCAACAAGGTTTTATGTCCGGCCGCTAAAGAACTCATGCCCACAACATGAACATCATTATCGACGGCTTGTTGGGCTGTTTCTTCTGGTGTTTGGAATAAAGGACCGATATCCACATCAAAACCCATATCCGCAAAAGCAGTCGATATGACTTTTGCTCCCCGATCATGACCGTCCTGACCCATTTTTGCAATCATAATTCGCGGACGACGACCTTCTACCTTTTCAAAATCATCGGCCATCTCTCTTACTTTACGAATTGTATCTTCATCAGCAAACTCACTGCTATATACCCCTGATATAGAGCGAATTATGGCTTTATGCCGTCCGGCAACATGTTCAATGGCATCCGAAATTTCACCTAAACTGGCTCTTGCTCTTGTTGCTTCAATTGCCAGTGCCAATACATTGCCTTCTCCTGTTTCCATCGCTTTTGTGATGGCCTCTAACGAACGTCTTACGCGATCATTATCCCGGTTACTACGCAATTTTTCCAAACGTTGAATTTGGGATAAACGCACAGCGGTATTGTCGACGGATAAAATATCAAGGGGATCTTCCTTTTCTAGGCGATATCGATTGACGCCAACAATGGTTTCTTTTCCTGAGTCAATATGTGCCTGACGCCTTGCTGCCGCTTCTTCAATACGCATTTTAGGAAGACCTGTATCAATGGCCTTGGACATGCCTCCTAATTTTTCAACCTCTTGAATATGACCCCATGCTCTTTTAACCAACTCATTGGTCAAAGCCTCTACATAATAAGAACCACCCCACGGATCAAGAACCTTACAAACCATAGTTTCATCTTGAATGTAGAGTTGGGTATTACGTGCAATCCGGGCAGAAAAATCCGTAGGCAGAGCAATGGCTTCATCTAGTGCATTGGTATGTAGTGACTGTGTATGACCAAGGGCAGCCCCCATTGCTTCCATGCAAGTTCGTCCCACATTATTAAAAGGATCTTGCTCGGTCAGACTCCAGCCTGAAGTTTGAGAGTGGGTTCTAAGGGCCATGGATTTTGGGTTTTTAGGATTAAATTGCTTAATAATCTTTGCCCATAATAAACGTCCTGCCCGCATTTTTGCAATTTCCATAAAATAGTTTTTACCAATGGCCCAGAAGAAAGATAGACGTGGCGCAAAGGTATCTACATCCATCCCTGCCGCAATACCTGTTTTAATGTATTCCAAACCATCGGCTAAAGTATAACCAAGCTCAATATCTGCGGTAGCTCCCGCTTCTTGCATATGATAACCGGAAATACTAATGCTATTAAATTTCGGCATATACTGTGAAGTATAGGAGAAAATATCAGCAATAATACGCATGGAGGGTTCAGGCGGATAAATATAGGTATTACGCACCATAAATTCTTTTAAAATATCATTTTGAATCGTACCTGTGAGTAATTCTTGTTTTACACCCTGTTCTTCTGCTGCCACAATATAAAAGGCTAATATAGGAAGCACTGCGCCATTCATGGTCATTGATACTGACATTTTATCCAAAGGAATACCTGAGAATAAAATTTCCATATCTAAGATAGAATCAACCGCAACACCAGCCTTGCCAACATCACCAACAACGCGAGGATGATCAGAATCATAACCACGATGTGTTGCCAAATCAAAAGCAATGGATAGACCTTTTTGTCCAGCAGCCAAATTACGTCGGTAAAAAGCGTTACTTTCCTCAGCAGTAGAAAATCCTGCATATTGACGAACTGTCCAAGGTCTAAGTACATACATATTGGCATAAGGTCCCCGTAAAAAGGGTGCAATGCCCGCTACATAGGGCAAATGATCCATTCCCTCAAGATCATCTTTGGTATACAAGGGTTTCAGATTGATTTGCTCCATGGTCTTAAATTCCAATTCATCTAGCAACTTACCACTGTTACCTTCTACTTCCTTTTTCCATGCTGACATATCGGCAGATTTAAAGTCTTTAGAGCAAGAAATTTTAGTAAAATCTGGTTTTATGAACATTACACAATACCTCTATCTTTCTGCAGTTTGGCAAGCATCTTATAACAATTAGCTCTTACATGAATAAAATCGTCTACTCCCGATTCTTTGTATACTGCTTGTAGGTCTTCAGGCGGCAAACCTGCTAAAAATAAGGTAATCTGAGGATTTCCTTTTTTAATAAGCTTGGCAAGAGGTGGTACTAATTCTGGATAGGTAGCATCTGTTGAACAAATAACCGCAATCGTTGCTCCTGATTCTAGAGTCGCCTGAGCAGCATCTTCTACTGTCGCAAAACCATTGTTCCTAATCATCGTCAAGGCACCTACTTCTAAAAAGCCACTAACAAAATCGGCTCTTGCTTTATGCTGAGGAATTTCTCCCATATTCACAAGAAATACTTCTACATTCTGACCAGTTTTTTCGATATAAGCTTCAGTACGTTGGCGCAGCTCTTTATATTGCTCATCCGCTGAGTGAATGCGTAGAGGCTGAATGGATACTCCATCCTGTTTTTTGCGAATTGCATTGGTAATATCGCCAAGTGTAGCTCCGTTCAGAACAGCAGTAACGGTTGCTTCTACTAGAGGGATTTCTACACTTCCTTTCAAAGAAAGGCTACTTAATTCTGCTAACCTAGTTTTACATTCCACATCGTCAATATCTTGGCGATAGTCATTGATTTCACTCTTTCGTTGCTGCCAGAAAGCCTGTTTGTCAAAAGCAGGAACCTCTAACGCTTTTTCTAATAAATTCGGATACATATTGGTTCCCAAAATTACATCTTTACGTTTTGCAAGACCATCCGCTCGACTTTTGGCTATTGCCTCAACCTTTTCCTGTGGCAAATTTTGTTGTAAAGACTCTACAATGCCTCCCGATGCTTCAACTTCTTGAAATAGGCTCCAAGCCTTTTCCGCTACCAGACTTGTTAGTTTTTCTACATACCAAGATCCACCTGCCGGATCGACAGGTTGGGTCAAATTACACTCTTGTTGAAGCATAATTTGTGTATTACGTGCAATCCGACGGGAAAAGTCATCTGCCGGTCGGATGGCTTCATCAAAATAACTCACATGTAAACTATCCACACCGCCGACAACAGCCGAAAATGCTTCCGTTGTTGTGCGTAGCATATTCACATAAGGATCATAAACACTCTTAGTAAATGCTGAAGTACGGGCGTGAATATACATTTTTTGCGCCTCTTGACTGCCACCAAAGGCTTCGACAATCTGCGCCCACAACATGCGTCCCGCTCTTAATTTTGCGATTTCCATGAAAAAGTTCGTCCCCACAGAAAAGGAAAAGGAAATTTGCTTCGCAGCAATCTCAAGGGGCAGTCCACGTTGTTGCATTTTTTGTAAATATTCAACACCTGTAGCTAATGCAAAGGCTAATTCCTGTATTGCATTAGAACCACTGTCATGATAAGGTTGCCCTTGAATTAAAATGGTTCTTAATTGTTTTGTATTGTCATGAGCCCATTGCGCTACTGCTACCATTTCATCATAATAGGTATCTAAAGAATAATCCAAATGCCCTTCTGTTGCCAAAAAGCCAATTGGATCTACTCCAATGCAACCCTTTAACTTATGATAATCCATCCCATTCGCCTTCATTAAAGCTACAAATAAGCTCAGCAGCTGCACGCCAGAAGTACCAGCAAAGATCCGTAGCGGTGTTTTCTCTAAATCAAAACCATGAAAAGCCTGCTGTACATCATCTAAGGTTGATAAGGATATGCCTTTTCCTAAAAGAGTATGCTCCCCTTTATCGGCATCAATGCCATGTAAAGTTGCTTTATCCGCTACGATATGAATGGTTGTACCGCCTTTATGTAGTTCATGTTGCAAAACATCATGCATTTTAGTAGACAAAGGCTCGGTACACTCTTGGCTAATCTCCCATGGTGTATCTAAATACCCTGTAGCATTGGAACCTCGTACAAATGGAAAACTACCAGGCAAAGAGTTACAATGGTCTATTCCTTCTAAGTCTTCCATACGATACATAGGTTGCAAATGAATACCTTCATAGGTTTTTGTAATTAGTTTTTTTTCCCAATTCGCACCTTTTAGTGCTTTTTCTGATTCAGCGCGCCATTCCTCATAGGTGGGATAGGGAAACTCAGCAAAAAAACGTGTTTCCTGATTTGACATATTTTCACCATCCATTTTATTGTAATTATTGTTTTTTTATATCTAAATTGATTACGGCTGACTAAGTTTAACTAATTTCCACATATCGTGACTGCTTGACTTCCCTCCTTCTAGTAAATAAAAAAACTCTCAGCATAAGCAGAGAGTTAAACGCAAGTATATATTTATAGTTAAAAAAGCCCGGCTGAAACTATCAGCCGGGACGAAATAACGCAAATATTGCGTGTAAATCTCCTCCCCATCTCTCGCAGGTCAAACGGTGATTGCTATATAGGCAGTTCTCCTGACTCTGACTCATTGCGCATCCAAACCTTCCCAAGAATTAATTCTCAGTGGCATACTATGGATTCGCTCCTCATTACAGTGGCGGGACCGCGTTGGTTTCTCACCAACTTCCCTATTAAGCCCAAAGGGCACCTATACCATCAATATGTAATTTTTTATAGCAGTGCAAATAGAGTAGCTACATACACTTTACTGAAAAAAGGTAGTTCCGTTTACACGGAACCAACTGTCAAGCCCGAGACAGTTCATAAAAAGGATAATGAAAACTTGAAATATATGTTACACTCTTCTGATCCAGGTACAGAAAAGCCACATACCAAAGTAAAAAAATAAATCTCCTAGCCATAAGCCAGGAGATTAGAATCAAGAACATGAAAGTTATAATCATAACTATATGGTAAAAAAGCATAACCAAATAGAAATATAATAAAACTTATATGTGCGCTTAATCCCCTCCCCATCGCTCGTGGGTAAAACGGTGATTGTCAAATAGGCAGTTCTCCTGGCTCTGAATCATTGCTCTCCCAAACCTTCCCAAGACTTATCATCCCAGTGGCATAACATGGGTTTGCTCCTCATTACAGTGGCGGGACCGCGTCGGCATTACACCGAACTTCCCTATTAAGCCCTTGCGGGCACCTATCTCTACTATATTTTATTTTTAGTCATTCCAATGTTTTTTATACTATCATTCTTTCTTTTTTTTGTCAACTACATCCAGATTGTTTTTCATAATTCGTTTGTTTTTTATTATAGAAATAGATACTATGGCGCCAAATCATTATCCTCTTCATATAATAAAATAACTCAAATGCATTCGATGTTAGCCCTGGCTAATATCACTTATTATTTTTTCAAGGAGGACTTAACATGAATACATTATCAACTACCATTCCACTCTCAAGCATCAGCATTGGCTCTATTTGCCAGATTGTATCACTGAATGTAAAAGGTTTACTACGTCGGCGCATTCTTGATTTGGGTATGGTGCCAGGTACACCTGTGCAGTGTATCCGCAAGAGTCCAGCCGGCGATCCTATAGCCTACTTAGTTAGAGATACTCTCATTGCTCTGCGCAATGATGATGCCAGCCAAATTAATGTTACCCTTCTATAACAGCATTACGTAATATTTTTAGGAGGAGATAGAAATGAGCAAATTCACTAGGGAAGAACATCATAGAATATTACAGGAACATTTTGGTATTATAACAACTCCAGGACAATTTACAGTCGCCTTAGCTGGTAATCCTAACGTGGGTAAAAGCACCGTCTTTAATGCTTTGACAGGATTACATCAACACACTGGCAACTGGCCAGGAAAAACAGTCGATAATGCCCAAGGCAGTTTTACTTATCTTGACAATTCCTTTCTAATGGTTGATTTGCCTGGTACTTATTCCATCTTAGCTCATACGGTAGAAGAACAAGTTGCACGGGATTTTATTTGTTTTGGCAAACCCGATGCAACCCTCGTGGTACTTGATGCCACTTGCTTGGAACGCAATCTCAATTTAGCTCTACAAGTTATGGAAATTACGCCCCATGTTATTGTCTGTGTAAATCTCATGGACGAAGCTGTCAAGAAAAATATTACCCTTAATATTTCGGCCTTACAAAAAGAATTGGGCGTGCCAGTGATTCCTACTGCCGCCCGTAATGGAAAAGGTCTAGATAGCCTACGCCACGCATTATATGAAATGTCAATCGGGACTACACACACAACCCCTAGGCAGATTCGTTATTCACCTGAAGTCGAAAGGGCTATCCAAGAACTTACACCAAAAATTTCAAGATGTATTGGCAGTGCACTCAGTCCCCGCTGGGTAGCTTTGCGTCTGCTCGATGGTGATTCGGCGTTCATTGATAGCATTACGCATCATCTGAATCTAGAAAACAATCTACAGGAGCTAGCAGTATGAGTGCTGTAATAAAGCCTATGATCACACTAAAAGAAATATGCACTGAGGCGGAAAGAATCCGCCTCACCAATCAAAATTCTTTTGGCGACAAAATTGTATCCGATATTTATGTCAATGCTGAGTCAATCGCTAGCCGTACCGTAACTAAAAATACTTCGAAAAACCCCAGCTTAGATAGCAGGCTAGATGATATTTTAACCTCTCGCCTATTCGGCTTTCCGATTATGCTCCTACTACTGAGTGGAATTTTCTGGTTAACAATTACAGGGGCAAATATCCCTTCAGAGATGATTGGCAATGTCCTCTTTGCCTTCCAAGACCAGCTTATAATCTGGTTTGCCCTCGCTGGAGCACCTGACTGGCTCACTGGTGTACTTGTCCTTGGAATGTATCGGTCACTCGCTTGGGTTGTGGCGGTCATGCTTCCCCCTATGGCTATATTTTTCCCTTTATTTACACTGCTAGAAGATCTAGGCTACTTACCTAGAGTGGCTTTTAACTTAGATAATATGTTTAAAAAATGTCAGGCCTGCGGCAAACAAATTCTCACCATGTGTATGGGCTTTGGTTGCAATGCCGCTGGAGTCGTAGCCTGCCGTATTATAGACTCTCCTCGGGAGCGTTTAATTGCCGTACTGACCAATAACTTTGTACCATGTAATGGTCGTTTCCCCACGTTAATTGCCATTGCCACCATCTTTATGGGCGGAGTTGTAACATCCGAATATGAAACAGCCGTTGCCTCCCTAGTTATTACCCTATTAGTCATACTTGGTATACTGATCACTTTTGCTGTTTCCTGGGCATTGTCCCATACCCTATTAAAAGGAGAAACCTCCTCATTAGTATTAGAACTGCCACCTTACCGCAAACCGCAATTTGGTGCCATTTTGTATCGTTCTATTATTGATCGTACTCTCTTCGTCCTCAAGCGGGCCATAATTATGGCTGCTCCTGCAGGTGCAATCATCTGGATACTCGCGAATGTCTACATAGGAGAATTAAGTCTTATCCGCCATTTAGCCGCCTGGCTCCATCCTTTTGCCTATGCAATCGGTCTAGACGGTTTCATTCTCCTTGCCTTCATCCTAGGGCTACCAGCTAACGAAATTGTTGTACCTATTCTCCTCATGAGTTACCTATCCTCAGGACAAATGCTGGAATTTGATACTCTCAATGATTTAGGAAACATACTAAAAGCCCAAGGTTGGACCTGGCTCACTGCAGTCTGCACTTTGCTCTTTTGTTTATTACACTGGCCTTGCACGACGACTCTCTTATCAGCCTACAAAGAAACAGGCAGTAAAAAGTGGACTTTTTTAACCTTCTTAATCCCAACTGCCATCGGCTTTGCCGTATGCTTTACGGTCGCCCAACTGGCACGTCTATTCGGATTGGTCTAGGTAGAAACCTTTAAGAATTAGTGTCTATTCGCTCTAAGATAACCCGATGATCCACTAAATGAAGCTCTTTAATACGAGCAGCTACGGTTTTACGCACACCAAAAATATTTTCTAAGTAGATTTCTCCATTTTGGGGTATAATTTTATCTACTCTTTCTAGTAATAATTCCTCTACATCCTTATTTACTATATAAACATTTGCTTCACACATGTTTTATCCCCCCTTAATTTTTTGCAGAATCAGAAAGG
>JAPUES010000148.1:9803-12203 GCA_027492445.1 Sporomusaceae bacterium
CATTTTTTCAATAATGACTTTGCCCATACCTCCACCTTGCCCATCAATTACAGCAATTCGCATAGTTACCTCCTTACGCCATTACTTTTTCCACTCTTATTTATACCGTATTTTTTTTGCCTTTGCTACTTTTCCTTAGCATGTTAGCAATATAAATCATTAGATAACTTACGGAGGATATAATTACAATCGTTGCTCCCGATGCAATATTAATTACATAGGATGACCAAATTCCTACAAAGCAAAAAATACTACCAAAAACAATGGAAAAAATCATCCTTGATCGTAAGTTTTTTACCAACAAACTTGCAATTGCTGTCGGAGCTGTAAATAATGCGAGTACCATAATAATTCCTACGACACGTATCAATACCACAACAGACATGGCTATCAATACAAATAGGAGATATTCTAAAAAAGCGGTCTTTATTCCCATAATCGTTGCAAATTCTTCATCAAACATGTAGGACTTCCAGTAATTAAACAGTGTGACAATCACAACTAACACAAAAACGGTCAGAACTGACATTACATAAAGATCTGTTTGGGTTACGGATAAAATATTTCCAAAGAGATAGGAAGATAAGTCTGGAGGATAACTAGGCATTAATGCAATAAATACAATGCCAAGCGCCATACCCAATGACCAGAATAGACCGATCACTACATCCGAACGTGTTCCTCCTTGTCTTTTAATATAGCCAATTCCTAAAGCTGCACAAAGAGAGGTAAAAAAAGCACCAATAATAGGCTCAAAGCCCATCAGATATCCAAGACCAATCCCTCCATAAGATGTATGTGCAATTCCGCCACTCATCATCACCAGATTTTTTTCCACAATAATAACTCCGATAATACCACAAACAATGCTCGCCAAAATACTGGCAAACAACGCATTCTGAATAAATTGGTACTGAAAAAATTCAAACATTAAATCAATCACTCTCCTCATGTTCGTGTAGAACTCGATGAGGCACTCCATGGGCAATGAGATCGATAGGGCAACCATAAAGATCATTAACCACTTCTTTACTAAGCTCAGTGCCCCCATGATAAACCAGACTGCGATTTAGGCAGGCTAAGGACTGTACATGAGATGAAACCGCAAGCAGATCATGGGTCACTAGAATAATAGTCATTCTTTTATTAAGTTCCTTAAGTAGCCCAAAAATCTGATCTCTAGATTTTGCATCAACACTAGCAGTAGGCTCATCAAGTAACAAAATTCGGGGATTTACGGCAAGAGCTCTGGCAATGAGCATTCTTTGAAATTCTCCACCAGATAGATCGGAGATTTGTCGTCCCTTAAGTTTATACATGCCAACTTTATCAAGCATTTCATCTGCTATTTCCCTATCACTTTGTTGATATTTATGAAATAAAGTGAATTTTGATTTGAGTCTCCCTGTTAGTACCACCTCATGAACAGTAATGGGAAAACTTTTGTCTATCCCTGTAAATTGAGGAACATAGCCAATGAATTTTCCTGCTTTTCTCGGTGCTTCCCCATAAATTTTTATTGAACCTGCTGTTGGCGCTAACAAGCCTAGAATGGTTTTTAAAAGTGTAGTTTTTCCTCCTCCATTTGGTCCAATAATTCCCAAATACTCTCCATCGACTACAGTAAGAGAAACACCTGCAAGAGCAAGTGTTTCACCATAATTTACGCAAAGATTCTCAATAGAGACTGCCATTGTAGGGCAGTCTCCATTTTTCATCCTATGTAAAGTACTCATTTCATTACCTCATTCATTAGCTTGGACATATTCTTCAGATTCTCAATGTAGTTTGGTGCAAGAGGTGCAAGTTCTACAGTTTTTCCGCCAATTTCCTCTGCGAAAGCTTGCGCTTGCTTACTTGATATTTCCGCCTGATAGAAAACGGCTTTAATATTTTCTTTTTTAGCAAAATCAATCATGTCCTTTAACCGCTGGGGAGATGCTTCTTTTCCTTTTTCCTCCAAAGCATACATTTGAAGGCTATAATCATCGGCAAGATAACCAAAAGAAGGATGAAACACAATAAACTTTTTATCTTTTATCCCTTCAAAACTTTTTTTCATTTCTTTATCAAGATTATCTAATTCCGCAATGTACTTCTGTGCATTTTTCTCATATGTATCTTTGTTTTTTGCATCTAATTGGCCCATCTCGCGAGCAATCACTTCTACCATTATCTTGGCCCTTTTAGGGGAAAGCCATATGTGTGGATCTCTATTTCCAGGTGAAAACTCTCGTTCTGGATATACTTTAAGGACTTCCTCCTGAAGCTTGATTACTTTCATCGTCTTAATTTCTGCAGCTTTAGGAAATATATTTATCTTTTCAGTAGGGACTCCCATGGCAAAATACAGTTTTGCTTTGCTAAACCTCTCTATCTCTTTCGGAGAAGGTTCATAAT
>JAPUES010000149.1 GCA_027492445.1 Sporomusaceae bacterium
CGCTAAGAGTACTATAAAAATATTTACACACAAATAATGGATATGATAATATACTATTAATAGGATCAGGCGGCCCCAAATTGTGGTGCAGCCGGGCGACAAGCAGCAGGTATTTACCTGTGGGACCTTATGGTTCCACAGGTTTTTTTATGCCTGTAGGGAAATTAATCAGGAGGTTTTAGTAGTGGAATCTGTAGACAGCAAGTTAAAAGAACGTACTGCTAGGTTGTCAGTTATCTCTAATACTGTACTTGTAGTATTAAAACTGGTAGTAGGCTTTTATACTGGGGCCGTTAGTATCATCTCAGAGGCTGCCCATTCGGCGGTGGATCTTCTGGCAGCCGTGATTGCCTTTTATGCTGTTCGTGTAGCAGATCAACCCCCTGATGGTAATCATGCATATGGTCATGGGAAGGTTGAAAACTTATCAGGAGCAATTGAAGCCGTACTCATTATAGTTGCTGCGATATGGATTGTATATGAGGCCGGGACAAAGCTCACTAGCACCTATGCGCCAGAATACCTAGAATATGGCATCGCAATTATGATACTATCCATTGTATTAAATTACTTCGTTTCTAATAAATTATATAAAGTAGCCAAACAAACAGGTTCTCATGCTCTCGAAGCGGATGCACTTCATTTGCAAGCCGACATTTGGACATCAGCGGGGGTATTAATCGGCTTGGTGATTATAAAAATTACAGGGATGGCGTGGTTAGATCCTATAATAGCTATTTTAGTTGCAGGCGTTGTTTTCAAAGCTGGTTATGGAATGACCAAAAAAAGTTTATACGAGCTGACGGATATTAGTATTCCTCCTGAGGAAGAACAACTTATTGTAGATGTAATCAATAGCCATACGGAAGTAATATCCTTTCATCAGTTGCGCACAAGGCGTTCGGGCAGTCGGCGTTTAATTGATATGCATCTTATATTGTTTAAAGAAATGCACTTAAAGGAAGCTCATTCAATATGTGATCAAATTGAGGCGGAAATTAAGGGGAAGTTGGAATTTTGTGATGTTGTAATTCATATTGAACCATGCGATCATCATAAAGAAATGGGTATTTGTCCAAAGAAAAAGTAGAGAATAAGCAGGGAAATCCTGCTTATTCTCACTTTTTTTTGGCAGGAACATGGCGCTTACGACGCACTTTACTTTCAAGGGGTAAGGTTTCTGCAGGCCTTAGTGTAGTCTGTAATTTTGTAAGTAGTGTTGCCTCTACCTCTTGGATATCTGAATCATGATCTTCTTGGATTGGAGGAGGAGAAGGAGAGGAAGAGGGCGGTTTGGGACATACTACAGTATGATTAGGCAGACATGAATGTTGAGGGTGACATTTTTCTAAGATTCGCCGTAATGCTTCCATTTCTACTACTTGTTCAGCGGTATGAGAAGGAATATCCGTTTTAACAGTCGGGTTTGCTAGCAAACGAAATAAATCCACAGGGGCACAGGAAATTTTCAAAAAGTCGCTGCTGAAGGCTATTTTACAGCACAGTAGCTCTAAGAAAACATCAATTAATGTACCTGCGTTATCCGCCCGGCGTACCGCCCGTTCAAAGACTTCAGGGCAAACTTCAGGGGTGCGATGAATTTCCTCAGAGGCACCGACTAATAGACGATAAGATGCTACGAGAGAAGATAAATTTGGAATGACTGCATTAATATCGGCCAGTATCAAGTCAATAATGGGTTGTGGATTTTGGGTAGTATCGGAAGATACAGCCATGAAATTCGCCTCACTTTAGCATGTTGCACCATTATATGCTGAGGAGTTCCGAGTGGTTAAACGTGCAGAAAAAAAGGATTTTCGGTGAAAAAGTATAATATATATGCAATTATATGAAGTTCTTGCTACGGAAGGGGGAAGGCAATATGAAACCAATAACAGATATTAAATTGACTCAGTTTACAAAAAGCGGCGGCTGAGCTGCTAAAATTGGGCCTGGGGCCCTGACACACGTGCTGTGTCAGCTAAAAAAACCAAATGATCCTCGGCTTTTGGTGGGATTTGAAACAGCGGATGATGCTGGTATTTATGAGCTTAATGAAACAACAGCGTTGATTCAGACCTTAGATTTTTTTACGCCTATTGTAGATGATCCTTATATGTTTGGCCAAATTGCAGCGGCAAATAGCTTAAGTGATGTGTATGCCATGGGAGGGAAACCTCTGACGGCGATGAATATTGTAGCCTTTCCCATAGGATCCCTGCCAGCAGAAGTATTAGGAGAGATTTTAAAGGGAGGGCAAGATAAGGTTATGGAAGCGGGCGCTGTCATTGTTGGCGGACATACCATTGAGGACAGTGAACCGAAGTATGGCCTTAGCGTGACGGGGGTTGTTCATCCTAATAAAATATTAAAAAATATTGGGGCACTGCCAGGTGACGTATTAATTCTAACGAAGGCCATTGGCACAGGAGTGTTAACAACGGCAGCAAAAGCCGATATGTTTTTAGACGGCGTAGAAGCCGCGATAAGCAGTATGGCGATGCTCAATCGTTATGCTGCGGAAGCTGTGGCAAACTTCACTATACATGCTTGTACGGATATAACAGGTTTTGGTTTACTTGGACATCTCTATGAAATGGCGGTAGGGAGCAGTGTGAAGATAAGGCTACAGGCTAGGGCAATTCCCTTACTGCCTGATGCAGCTGAAGCCGCAAGCATGGGATTAGTGCCAGCGGGTGCTTATAGAAATCGGGAGTATTTAAAAACCGTTACCATAGATCCTAGTGTGCCTAGCAATATAGAGGACTTATGTTATGACCCTCAGACTTCAGGGGGGCTACTACTGAGTGTTCCAGCAGGGATTGCTAAAGATGTATTACTTGCTCTTAAGGAGACGGGTAGCACGCAAGCAGCGGTTATTGGTGAGGTTCTAGAGAAAGGAAAAGGAGAAATCTATGTCGACTAATATAGATGCCAAAGGACTAGCTTGTCCTGGACCAGTCATTGCGACCAAGAAAGCACTAGAAAGTATAGAACAAGGTATTGTAACAATTGTCGTTGATAATGAAGTAGCAAAAGAAAATGTTGTAAAATTCGCCACAGCTCATGGCTGTGGCGTAAGTATCACAAAGCAGGCAGAGGATTTTACTGTGAAGATTACAAAAGGCGAAGCCGTTCTAGCGCCAGATAAGACTGCTACGCCCCTTTCTGCCCCAACTGAAAAACTGGTATATCTTATTACGCAAAATACCTTAGGACATGGTAGCGCAGAGCTAGGCGAGGTACTGATGAAAAGCTTTATGTATGCACTACTAGAGTCTACAGTCATGCCTAAGGCGATTTTATTTATGAATGCAGGGGTAATGCTCACCATTAAAAGTTCACCCGTATTAGAGCATTTAGAAACATTGAAACAAAGAGGCGTGGAAATACTTTCTTGTGGTACTTGTCTTGATTATTTTGCTGTCAAAAAAGAGTTAGCCATTGGTGGGGTAACGAATATGTATACAGTTATAGAGAACATGTCAGCAGCAGATAAAGTAATTACATTATGAGGTGATGACCATATATCCGGATTGTGATGGCTTGTTATTATTTGATTCGGTTCACCATGCCATCCGAGCAGAAAAATTACTGCTCGCTGCAAATATTAAGATCGTTTCTTTACCAACACCGAGGGAAATTGATGTGAGCTGCGGGCAATGTCTTCTTTTTCCCCTGGAAGATCAAGGAAATATCAAAAAAATATTTCATGACCAGCAGCTAAAATGGAAAAAAATATTTAAATGTAACCTCCAAAAGCGAGTGTATGAAGAATTGGAAAGCAGGTGACATTTCAATGTTACTCACCCCAGAATCTTTTTTAACGATTGGTAATGTAGTGCTGCGCATAAGCGGTATTATCTTAGGAGCCTTGATCATTCTGCGATTGTTTAGTGTAGTTGTCAATCAGGCCTTTATTCCGAGGATTGGGAGTACTTTTCCCTTTGATGAAAAACGTGCTCGTACCATAACAGGGCTCTTAAAGAGTATTGTCCGCTATTTAATTTATTTTATTACAATGATTATGGTATTGCAGGAAATTAAGGTGGATACGACATCCATTGTAGCTGGTGCTGGAATAGTAGGTCTAGCCCTTGGGGTAGGAGCACAAAGTTTAATTCGAGATTTTATAACGGGCTTTTTTATTATATTAGAAAATCAATTTGCCGTTGGTGATTATATTGTATGCGGTGATATGAGTGGCACGGTAGAAGAAATCGGTCTTCGTGTAACGAAGCTGCGAGATGCCAATGGGGTGCTACATATTATACCTCATGGCGGAATTTTGCGAGTAAGTAATCATACAAGGGGGCATATGCAGGCGGTAGTTGATATCCCTGTAGCCTACGAAGAAAATCTTTCAGAAGTTTTGCCCCTGCTTGAAGGTGCTTGCCACTATGTGGGTAAGAATATGGAAGAGATACTTGAGGGGCCTCGGGTAGTTGGTATAGTAAAGTGGCAGGCGACAGAGCTTCACGTCCGGATTGTGGCAAATACGCGACCATTAGAGCAAACAAAAGTAGAAACCGCGCTACGCTACCAGATTAAAAATATATTTGATGAAGCTAAGATTAGCCGTCCAAGTAGTAAATGAGTAAATGAGGGAAGATTGCTATGCTAGTACGCTATGAAATTGGTGATATTGTAAAAATGAAAAAGAATCATCCTTGTGGCGCAGATCGATGGGAAATTATGCGCACTGGCATTGATTTTAGGCTAAAATGTTTGGGCTGCGGACATTTTGTAATGATACCGAGACCAAAATTTGAAAAAAACGTAAAAGAAATTTTAGAACACAAAACGCCGGAATAGGTTGAAAATAAGAGAAGAATACTCTACAATAAGAAAAGCTATAAAATAGAAATTGTAATTAAGGTGGAATAGATGAATGAGTACTAATTTAGAAGTGGGTATTGTCGGCTTACCGAATGTAGGTAAAAGTACATTATTTAATGCCATTACCAAAGCAGGGGCGGAAGCGGCTAATTATCCTTTTTGCACCATTGAGCCTAATGTAGGAGTAGTGGATGTTCCGGATGAACGACTGCCACATCTAGTAGAAATGTATAAAACTAAACGCTGCATTCCAACAGCTATGCGGTTTGTGGATATTGCCGGTCTTGTAAAAGGAGCCTCTAAAGGGGAAGGCCTTGGGAATAAATTCTTGGCTCATATTCGCCAAGTAGATGCTGTAGCACAAGTAGTGCGCTGTTTTGAAGATGAGAATGTTACCCATGTGGAAGGCGGCCTTGATCCACTACGGGACATTGAAATTATTAATACAGAATTATGTTTAGCTGATTTAGATACCTTAGAAAAACGCATGGAAAGAGTGCAAAAACTTATAAAAACAGGTGATAAAAAAGCCCCAGCCGAAATGGCAGTACTTGTAAGAATCAAGGAAATGTTAGAACAGGCATTGCCAGCAAGGCGCGTAGAAATGACGGATGATGAGGCTGTGCTCATTAGCGAGTTAAATCTCATGACATTAAAGCCCGTACTATTTATTGCCAATGTAAGCGAAGAAGAAGTTGCTAGTGCTGATGATAATGAGTATGTTAAAATTGTCCGTAAGTATGCAGAAGAAGAAGGTGCTGAAGTGGTGACCATTTCGGCAAAAGTAGAATCTGAGATTGCCGAACTGTCTGCTGAAGATGCTAAGGACTTTTTAGCAGAGCTTGGACTATCAGAATCAGGGCTTGACAAGCTTATTAAAGCATCTTATAAGCTCTTAGGTCTTATTACTTTTCTGACAGCTGGTGTACAAGAAGTACGTGCGTGGACCATTAAGAAAGGTACGACAGCTCCTCAAGCAGGCGGGAAAATCCATTCCGATATTGAAAGAGGGTTTATTCGTGCTGAAATTGTGTCCTATGATGATCTTGTACTAACAGGCAGCTCTAATGCCGCCAAAGAAAAAGGCCTAGTTCGTCTAGAAGGTAAAGAATATATCATGAAAGACGGAGACGTTACGTATTTTAGATTTAATGTTTAAAGTAAAAAAGTTAAATTTCTTGCATTTATGGTAATGGTAGTGATATAATATGTCAGTCTAGGGTAGCCTAGCGAGGTTTGAAAGAAATTTTCAAAACCTTCCCTGCTCCCTTAAGGGAGCCATTAGTCCAAAGGAGGAGGTGTTTTAATGAGAAAGTACGAAATAATGTTCATTGTTAAGCCATTAGACGAAGAGGCTACAAACGCGGTTATTACCAAATTTGAAAACCTAATTAACAACAATGGTGGCCAAGTAGACAAGATTGACCGTTGGGGCAAAAAGCGTTTAGCTTACATTGTAAAAGACTTCGCTGAAGGTTTTTACTGCTTAGTAAACTTCACTGCAGTTCCAGCAACTATTCTTGAACTTGATCGTATCATGAAGATTACGGAAGATATTTTGAAATTCATGATTATTAGAATAGACGAATAGACCAGGGGGAATGTACCGTGAATAAGGTTATATTAGTCGGTCGTTTGACCCGAGATCCAGAGGTTCGCTATACCCAAACTGGTAAAGCTGTAGCTTCATTTAGTGTGGCAGTGAATACGGGATTTGGTGAAAACAAACGTGCTGATTTTATTCCGATTGTGGTATGGGATAAACTGGCGGAAATTTGTGGGAACAATCTTACCAAAGGTCGTAATGTGCTGGTTGAAGGACGCTTACAAATTAGTGAGTATGAAAAAGACGGACAGAAACGACGTACAACTGAAGTAGTCGCCCAAAACGTCGAGTTTTTGGACACGAAACAGGCTGTAGGGAGTAACACTGGTGCTGTGAGCACTAGCCCTAGTCCTGCCAAATCCGGATACGATGTCAGCTCCTTTGGGACAGAGGTCTTCCCTGAAGAGGAAATTCCATTTTAAAGGAGGTTTTTTCGGTGAAACGTGAAAGAGGAAGAAAGCCTAAGAAAAAGATTTGTAGCTTCTGCGTTGATAAAGTAGAAACTATCGATTATAAAGAACTTACAAAAATTCGCCGTTATACGACTGAACGCGGCAAAATATTGCCACGTCGTATTTCTGGTAACTGCGCGAAACATCAACGTCGAGTTACTTTGGCAATTAAACGTGCACGTATTGTTGCATTGTTGCCATTTACAGCAGAATAAGATAAAGATAATGACCACCTTTGTTCTAGAAAGGTGGTCATTATTTTTTATTGTTGGCAGGAAACAGCCTCTTGATTTGCGAATATATGCAGGTAGGGGTAAAATCAAGGAGGTGGCTATTTTGTTCTCTAGTGAATCAGAAATTCTGCGCAAAATGCGTTTAATAGAGTGGCTTAAAGCTGACCTTATTACTCAGATGGGAAACTTGTATCAGGTTATGGCCAAAAACAGCGAGCAGGCTACGAGGGAGTCCTTAGCAGCCATTATTGTTGGCTGTTATGTACCGGCGGGTCGTTTGGGTATAAGGTATGATTCATTAGATCAAGAAGTTCTTAAATCAGTAGAGAAAAATATAAAAAATGAACATGAAGTTGAAAAATGGTTTGGCGATTTTAGTGAAATGAAACGTCATTTTAGTACAAAGAGGTGAATCGATGAGACAAACAAAAGTACGTTCTATGGTAGAAGGTGGTCTTTTAGCAGGCATTGCTATAATATTTGCCCTAATTAGTGCTTATTTGCCAATTGTTGGACCTTTTGTGAATTTGCTTTGGCCTGTACCTATTATTTTATTAGGGGTACGGCATGGCTACAAGTGGAGTATTATGGCAACGGTAGTATCAGGACTTATCATTGCCATGTTGATACACCCATTGCAGGCTGTTGGTGTAGTCGTTGGCTTTGGTTTAATTGGTATTGTGGTTGGTTATGCCTTTCGCATGGAATTTAGCCCCGCTAAGACCATGTTTTGGGGAACGATAGCATCGATACTTTCTAAAGCAGCCTTGCTTGGCATTGGGATGGCCGTGACAGGCATAAACCCTTTTGTTATGCAGGGAGAAGTTATGACAAAAGCTATGGAGCAAGGAATTGAGGTATACCGTAATTTCGGCATTGCCGAAGAAGAATTAACGAAAATGAAAGACAGTATGCAGGCTGTTTTTGAAATAGTAAAAGTAATATTGCCAGCGGGTTTTATTATGGCCTCGGTATTAGATACCTTTTTAAACTTTTTAATAGCCAAGAAGGTACTAAAGAAGCTTGGACATCATATTGAAGATTTTCCTCCCTTTAAAAACTGGTCAGTGCCAGACTATATTGTTTATTTCTTTGCTTTATCGCTGGTTATGATTTACTGGGGGGACAGCCGGCAAATTACACTGCTCTACCAGCTAGGAATGAACCTGCAAGTGATTACTAGTTCCTTGTTACTAGTACAGGGTCTGGCGTTATTTTACTACTTTGTTGATAAATACAATTTGTCAAGAGCGGTCAAGGGTATTATACTATTCTTGATATTGATAAATGGATTTATGTCGCAAGTTTTAATTTTTGCTGGGGCCATTGATACAATTCTTGACTATCGGCGTTTACGAACGCCAGGTAAGAAGGAAGAATAGAAGTTTTATAAGTAGCCTATAAGGAGGAATGGTTATGCCCCATGGTCCGTCCTTTTGGTTTGATACGCGGATTTACCTTGCTGTAGCAGCCGCTTTGTTGGTGATTATTGTATTTTATAATCCTTACGTAGCAGTGCTTGGTGGAATTATGCTTTTGGCCCTTTATTCCTATGGGCGTGAGAGGCATTTACAACAGCAAAAAGCATTGAATAGTTACCTATATAGCATGACTCACAATATTGAGCAGGTTTCTTCTCATGCTTTAAAAAATCTACCCCTTGTAATGATTATAGTGGACCGCAGCGGCCGCCTATACTGGTATAACGAAGTATTAACAGAATGGTTTGATGAAGAAATTAAGGTAGGTCACTCTATCTTGGGATTATGTCCAGCACTGCCTCTAGAAAAAAATTGGGGAAAGTCTGGCATGGAAATTTTCATTGAAGATGGAAAATACTATCAGGTAACTTATAAACCAGTAGAAAGTACTGTTGATCAGACCGAATTAATGATTTTTTATATTAGCGATATTACTAGTTGTGAAAAAATTAAAGTAGAGTGCTTAGATGCTGTACCAGTCATGGCTTATATCCAGATTGATAACTATGATGATGTGTTGCAGGGCTTAAGCGAAAACCAACGGACATCTGTATTGGCAGAAGTCAATAAGCTTTTGGCAGCTTGGATTACAGAAAATGAAGCCGTGCTGAAAAAATATGCTGATGATATGTATCTCGCAGTGTTTAATCGTCAACAGTTAAATAAGTGTTTACAGGAAAAATTTGATATTTTAGATAAAGTCAGGGCAATTCACGTTGGTAATAAAATACCCGTGACCTTAAGTATGGGGGTCGCCGCTGATGAGAATTCCATTGCAATGCTTGGGGAAAGAGCCCAGGCTGGTCTTGATTTGGCACTTGGGCGCGGTGGCGATCAAGTAGCGGTTAATATGGGTGGAAAACTACAGTTTTATGGTGGTAAAGCCAAGGCCGTAGAAAAAAATACCCGCGTAAAAGCCCGCATTGTGGCTCAAGCTTTGCGCGAAATTATTGATGATGCCGATACCATACTAGTAATGGGTCATAACAATGAAGATTTTGATAGCTTAGGAGCCGCCATTGGTGTCGCTATTATGGCCCGTCATTCTGGGAAGAAAATTCATATTGTCGTAAGTCATCCAGGAGTGTCCTTTCGTAAGTTACAAGAAATATTTAAAGAGGATGAAGAATATCAAAAACTATTCATTACAGGGGCCCAAGGCATTGCAATGCTAACCCCTAGGACCTTACTATTTGTTGTAGATGTTCATCATCCAGAACTTACTGCTGCACCAGAACTACTTAGTAAGGTGGAGCGAGTCGTAGTGATTGATCATCATCGACGGTCCGAAGCCTTTGTAAATAATCCTTTATTAGTATATCTTGAACCATCCGCTTCTTCCACATGTGAACTGGTTACAGAATTATTAATGTATTTTGATGATTATTTAAATTTCAATAGACTTGATGCTACCGCATTGTATGCAGGGATTGTTGTGGATACCAAACAATTTTCCGTGCAAAGTGGAGTACGTACCTTTGATGCAGCTGCTTATTTAAGGCGATCAGGAGCGGATACGGCTCTCGTACGCCAAATGTTTCGTCTAGACTTTGAGACTATCAAGGCGCGGGCAAAAATATTAAACCAAGCAGAGATGCTCCCCGGGGGAATCGTAGTGGCGGATTGTCCGCCAAATATTAAAAATGCTCAAATCGTGGCATCCCAAGTTGCAGATACCTTGCTTAATATTGAAGAGGTCGCTGTCAGCTTTGTATTGTTTGCCATTGAAGAGGGTGTTGGCATTAGTGCTCGTTCCAATGGTGATGTAAATGTCCATGTGATTATGGAAGAATTCGGCGGTGGTGGCCATCAAACGGTGGCTGGCGCTCAGGTCAAAAAGTCTAGTATACAAGAAGTAAAACGCAGGGTGATTGAAATAAGCACCAAATATATTGAGGAGAGTGGCAAAAATGAAAGTAATTCTACAACAAGAAGTTAAAAAATTAGGTAAAAAAGGTGAAATATTAGAGGTTTCAGAAGGTTATGCACGTAACTTTTTGCTACCACAAAAATTAGCTATTCCAGCAACAAACTTAAATGTAAATAATGCGAGTCAACAAAAGGCATCAGAAGAACGAAAAGTGCAACGAGCAATCGATGAAGCGAATGTCATGGCAGCGCAAATGTCTAAAGTAGAAGTAACCATTCCTGTTAAAATTGGTGAAGGCGGCAAATTATTTGGTTCTGTAACTTCAAAGGATATTGCGGATGCACTACTTAGCCAACATAAAGTTGAACTTGATAAGCGAAAAATCGAGGTAAAAGATGCCCTTAAGGCAGTAGGTACATATCCTGTATCCATTAAACTGCATCCTGAAATTAGTGCTAAGATACAAGTGCATATTATACCCAAACAATAAGCTGCTAGGAAAGCCTGCACCCTTTGGCTTTCCTACTGGCAAACGTAGAAAGGATTATTATTATGAAAGACTTTTTTAAAAAATTTATTCGTACTCGGTCGCTACCAGCGCCTATATCCCCCGATGAGCAACTGAGGCGGCAGGTTACGGCCTTATATGACCTGTATTCAGGAATTTTTGGCTCCGATAAGGTGGTACTGAAGGCTGGGAAATTAGATGCGTTAGCTTTAATGAGCTCAGAACAATTGCCAGAAAGAGTGCTAGGATTACAAAAACTAGTATTTGAAGATCCGACCATTGAACAGGTACCACCACTCAATAAAATACCAGAATTATTAGAAGCTATCGAAGATGAAGTAGCTGACTTAATGGCTCGCCAGACTTTAGAAGATAGGCTGGAAAAGAAGATAAATGAAAAAATGGAAGAACGTCATTTAGAATATGTTCGCGAAATCAAGATGCAAGTCCTAAAAGAACAGGAAAACAATGTGGAAAATCCACAAACACTGAAAAAATATGCCATGCTAGAAGTATTAGAAACTAAGAAACTCACAACATCAGCGATGGAACTGACTCGTCCTGCCTTACTGGCAGAAATTATAGGGCAAGAGAGGGCGGTCGACGCTCTTCGTGCAAAACTCGCATCCCCTTACCCTCAACATCTTATACTGTATGGTCCTCCAGGCGTTGGTAAAACCACGGCGGCTCGTTTAGTATTAGAAGCGGCAAAAAAACTAAAATTTACACCATTTGCCGGGGAAGCACCTTTTATTGAAGTAGATGGTACTACCTTGCGCTGGGATTCTAGAGGCATGACCAATCCTTTATTAGGGTCGGTTCATGATCCTATTTATCAAGGAGCGCGGCGAGATCTAGCTGAAACTGGTGTACCAGAACCAAAGACTGGCCTGGCAACAGATGCTCATGGCGGTATTTTGTTTATTGATGAAATCGGTGAAATGGATGCCATGCTGCAAAATAAATTGCTCAAGGTATTAGAAGATAAAAGGGTATCCTTTGATTCTGCTTATTATGACCCCTCTGATCCCAATGTACCTAAATATATTAAAAAATTATTTGAGGATGGCGCACCAGCAGACTTTATCTTGATTGGGGCGACGACGCGAGATTCTTCAGATATTAATCCAGCTATACGATCTCGGTGTGCGGA